>JAIFMH010000320.1 GCA_020048595.1 Bacteroidota bacterium
CGATATATCTCAAGCCTTCCAGCGTTTTCTGATAAATTTTACCGAACAACAATGATATCAGATTATAAATGATGCAATGCCAGCAAGGATATTTTATCTCAATTTGAAAAATTAGTTGTCTCATATTGAGAAAAACACCCGGTACAAAAACGGCTGCTTATCTGCTAAAATAATTTTGTCATTCAAAATACAAAATATTTATAGTATTGATTACCTGATATATAACTAACTATTTTTTATTTTTTTTCACTATTTTCTATTATCCACATTTCCTCGTGGCACGGTTTCTGAATTATATCTTACATCGCTCAGACGATTTAAATCCAACTCATAAACAAACTTAAACAAACTCAAAACAATGAAAAAACGTCAGCCAATATTGTTGGCCCTATTTCAATTTCGAAATCAATTGACCTGAGCTTCGGCAATGTTGCCGTTAGCCCGACTATCGCTGGAACGGTTGTTCTTGATCCTGCAAGTGCCCGCACTCAAACAGGCGGTGTTACACTTCCTGTTATTACCGGTACTGTTAGCGCTGCTAAATTCACTGTTGCCGGCGAATCCGGAACAACCTATGCTATTACTCTTCCTGCTTCTGTTATACTAACAAACGGGGGAAATACAATGACAGTTGATAATTTTACAAGTACACCAACTGCTACCGGTTCACTGGCTTCAGGAACCGAAGATATATTTGTCGGTGGAACTTTGAATGTTGCCGCAGCCCAGGTTTCCGGTCTGTATACCAACGCTTCAGATTTAGTTGTAACAGTTAACTATAACTAAGTTACATTCTCGATATAAAGGGTGTGAAAGGTTTCTCTTACACCCTTTTTTTTTACCCTGTTTTTCCATTACTATTTATTTTCCATTTCAAGACTGCAAAATCATGCTCAGGTATATTCTCCCATTGCTCGTATTTCTGTCCTTTTCTTCCCGCGCTTTCAGCCAGGCCAGCATTACAGCTCAAGCGTTTGCCGAAGTAATTTCAGCCTTAACTGCTACCGAAACATCACAACTTAACTTTGGTAAATTTTCACCTGAAGTACAAGGCGGACAGGTAATTGTTACACCTGATGGAATACGATCAACCAATGGCGCCGTGATTCTTAGCGGGGGAATAGCAAAATCAGGAATATTTTATATTACAGGTACGCCCGAAGCCATGTTCTCCATTCAGTTGCCTAACGGGCCTGCTGTTCTTACCCATCAGAATTCATCAAAAACTATGATGGTGAACAACTGGATCTCCTACCCCAATGCCGGTAACGGAACAGGTGTGCTGGCCAACGGACAACAGTTTGTTTACCTGGGCGCTACACTCAATGTTGGTTCAATACTCGATAACCCGGTAGGGCTTTATTCCGGTGCTTTCAACTTAACCTTTGCTTACAATTAACATCGCGTGAATTTCAGTACAATTTGTAATTCGCCCTGTAGTAAAAAAGCAAGATTCAATGCCCTCTTCCATAAAAATATTTGAAAATCAATTACATACTAAGAAAAATCTTTAATGTATAAATGACACGAATTGAGTTGGAATAATTCGTTGTTTTTGAGCCGTAAAAGCCATCAGGGATTTATACACCTGGTGGTTTTGCGTTTTATTAATCTTCCGGCAAAGAAAATTCAGTTCTTCTGTTTTGTTGTTATCACCTATAATTGCCACATAACTGAATGACCGTTTTTCCGTTTACAGCAAAATCTCATTAAACCCAAACTTTTTTCGTACTTCCAACAGAAAGCCCTGACAAGCAGCATCGGCTGTATACCTGTAACAGTCATTGGAGTTAACTATCTCATTTTGTTTTTCAATTTGTCGCAATTTGAGAATTTTAACCAGCGGCAGATGCATATTTTAAACGCAATCAGTTGTTTTAAACCAATAACTTATAGTTGTATCCTATTGATTTCCTAGTGATTATAACTTATACCAAATTAATTATTATTCACAATAACTTTATACAAACTCAAAACAATGAAAAAAATTACCATCTTAGTTTCGCTTGTTGCTCTCCTTTCAATCGCATCTTTAACGGTTAATGCACAGGTTTCGGCTACTGCCACTACTTCGGCTACTATTATCACCCCGATTGCCATTTCAAAATCTGTTGACATGAACTTTGGCAATGTTGCTGTTAGCCCTACTATTGCAGGAACAGTACAACTAACAACTGCCAATACCCGCAATGCGGGCGGCGGTGTTACACTTCCGGCTACCGCAGGAACAGTTTCGGCTGCTAAATTCACTGTTACAGGTTTGGCGGGTTCAACCTATTCGATTTCGCTTCCCGCTTCCATTACACTTACAAGCGGTGGAAATAATATGGTGGTTAATGCTTTTACCAGTACGCCTACTCCAACCGGAACACTCACCGGAGGAACCCAGGATCTTTTTGTTGGCGCTACTTTGAATGTTGGTGCTGCTCAGCCTGCTGGTTTATATACAAACCTGACCGGTCTGGTTGTTACTGTTAACTACAACTAATTTTAAAACATAAATTTCTCAGGTGTGAAAGAGGGTCCTCTTTCACACCTTTTTTTATGCCCGGAAATTTGCCTGTCGAGCACAACTGAAATAAGTAAAATCCATAGCAGCTGCCTTTTGAATAGCGAACCATTATTCATAAAGCAGATACTGCAATCAGTATAAGATTGACACTTTGTTTTATATGATCGATGGGAATTAAACAGTTAATACCCCTAAAATCAAGCCAAATTATAATCCGAATTACTAAACTAAACATCAACCTAGAGTCACTCTGTAAAAAGGTATTTTTTCAAAATTGCGATCAGATTGCTCTTTTTTCAAAAAAATCATATTACCAATTTGATAAATGGCTATTAACAGTATATTACTCTCAATAAATTACTCCGGAAGCTCGTATGACTGCGTATTAAAAGGCCGGTGCAACAGCGCCCCGAGTCGATAAATTTTGTAAGTTTGAAGCAAAATTCAAGAGCTATGACAAATACCGGAACAAAAAGAAAAACAGCCAAAATCTGCCTTCTGGCAACGTTTTTTTCCTTAGCCCTAATCCCGGAAATATCCGTTGCACAGGGGAACTTATTAATTACTCCCCGTAGGGTTGTATTTGAAGGTAACAAACAATCACAGGAACTCACTCTTGCCAACACCGGAGCAGACACAGCAAAGTATACTGTTTCATTTGTACAGTACCGGATGACAGAAGAAGGGAGTTTCGATCAGATAGAAGTACCCGATGAGGGACAATTGTTTGCTGATAAATACCTGAGGTTTTTTCCAAGAACAGTAACACTTCCGCC
The DNA here is from genome assembly GCA_020048595.1 of Bacteroidota bacterium. Classification (GTDB taxonomy): domain Bacteria; phylum Bacteroidota; class Bacteroidia; order Bacteroidales; family UBA4417; genus UBA4417. Next base: position 3,289 of record JAIFMH010000320.1, read on the forward strand.
AAACGGCTCGCAGGTTATACGTATGCAATACCGTAAGTTGCCTGATATGCAGAACGCTGAATACAGGTCGCATGTATATTTCAGGGCAGCTCCTGATGAAAAGCTTATGGGTGATGAGCAGGCGAATGCGGATACAACTTCTATAGGAATTAAGCTGGTACCCATATTCGGTATCAGTATTCCGGTTATTATCCGGAATGGCGATTTAGAGGTAAAAGTTGATTTAAAAACTGTAACCCTTGATTTAAAAAGCGATACTATACCCAATCTGGCAATCACTTTTGAACGTTCAGGCACTAAATCAGTTTATGGCGACCTTTCAGTTATGTGGCAGCCAGCTCAGGGCGAATCCCTTGAAGTTGGCATAGTACGTGGTATTGCCGTTTATACACCAAATAAAACACGTAAATTCAATATGCAGTTGCGCAATGTACCTGGTGTTGATTATTCCAAAGGCAAACTACTGATTAAATTCCAAGCGCCAAATGATGTAAAGGCTGAGGTATTTGCTGAAACAGAATTTTCCTTAAATTAATATTTCTATTCTCTATCAGGTCTTTTAAGGCTCTCACCGACTCTAAGAACTCAGATACGATAAATTCTATTCCTTGTAAACTGCAGATGAATCTAGATGTACTTATGAAAATAAAACCATTCACTCGTAAGCTAAATTTCCAGACGGTAATATTTATCGCTGTTTTACTTATATTAACAGGAGAGAGTAATTTGGGGTGGGGACAGACAAATGGTGATTACCAAACGAGAGCTTCTGGTAATTGGAACTCAAATACAACTTGGCAAGTTCGTAGTGGAGGCAGTTGGGTTAATTGTTCTGCAGGCGATTATCCTGGTGCATCTTCCGGAGCAGGTACAGTTTCGATAACCAACAACAGAAACGTTACTATAACTGCAAATGTACCAAACAGCATTGGTTCATTAACAATTCCTGTTGGAACCAATATTTCCAGTATTACATTTTCTGGTACAAATTCTTTGACAGTTACCAATGCTACAACAATTTCATCTAATTCTAATGGGGACTATAAAAGGATAATTGTTAATGCCGGTAATTTTTCAACAGGTACTTTAGTTTTAAATTCTACAGGAAACACACAAGACGCATACATACAAATTTCGACCGGAACAGTAACCGTAGATGGTAATATTTCCTTAAATAGTACAAATCTTCGTACATATATTCTATTCACAGGTGCTGGAACTTTATTTGTTGGTGGAAACATGAGTGGAGGAGGCATTACAAGTACTATAAATGGTGGCAATAATGCGCCAACTTCAGGTACTGTAAACTATAATGGCAGCAGTGTTCAGGATGTGGGTTCGTATACGTACTATAATCTTACAATATCAGGAGGAAATACCAAAAGTATTCAGGGAACCACATCAGTAAGCAATATTCTGGATATACAGCAGGGTGATCTAAATATTAACGGGAATACGCTAAATCTTGCAGGCCCAGTCACTCGGGGAGGTCTCGGTACCGGTACAATAACAGGAAGTGCAACCAGTAATCTTAACATAACCGGCTCCGGGGCATTCGATGACTTTTTTTTTACCAATGTCAACGAAAGCCTTCAAGATCTAACTCTGGACAGAGTAGGAGCCAATATAAATTTAAACTCAGATTTAACTTTAGCCGGATCCTTGGCACTTACCAATGGAATAATTACAGCAACGGGTAAAACCATCAGCCTTACCAGCACTGCTATGGTGGTGGTACATATATTTTTCCGCTTGGAGCCTCAGCCTGTGGTTCTCATTGGCTTACTTTTTCATCAGTATCAGGTACTTCTGCAACAAAAGTATCTTTCGCCTGCACAGGAGCTACAACCGGAGATGCAACTATTGACTCTCCCCTTCCAATAAACATTAACTGGCATATAGAAAAAGTGAGTGGCACCTTTACGGATGCTACGGTAAAATTAGACGGAAGCGAAATAGATTTCACTAATGTTGTTGCACAAGCTGCATCACAACCGGGATCCTATTCGAAAGTTACATCGGTCCCTGCATCAGGAAGCATAACGGCTGCAAGCATTGGATCTGTGTCAACCGATAAATGGCTTGCTATAGGAACATCTACCATAAAAACATACTATGCCTACCAAACAGGCGGTTGGAATACTCCTGTTACATGGACATTAGATCCAAGCGGAACTACACAGGTAGGTTCCTCAATTCCCATAGATAATGATTTTGTAATTATTTTACCTGGGCGTACCGTTACATTACCAGCAGATATTGCAACTTCAGGACTTGATGTCACCATTGAAGCTGGTGGATTCCTCGATCTTTCAACTTTTCAGTTTACAACCGGTTTTTCAAAATTAAGCGGACAAGGCACTTTAGCCATTTCGTCCAATATTTTCCCAACACCAATTACTACAAATAACTTTATACTTGCAGGTGGAGGAACTACTGAATACAGGACAACCATCAATTTACCATTGCAAGCTATTTATAATAATCTTGCCATTAATGCCATTGGAATAACAGTTACGCAAACCATTGATCTTACACTGAACGGAAACCTGCACGTAAAAAACGGAACATTCAGAATCAATGATAATACCGCAAGAAAGCTGAAACTCACTGTAAACGGAGATTTAACGGTTAACGCCGGTGCTTCCATTTCCGTAGGATCGGGTGTAACAAACCTAACGACTAATCCATTAGGTATAACTGGTGGAACTGCTCCATTTATTAACTACTATGACCAGCAATCGCATAGGATTGTGTTAAATGGAAATTTCACCAACAATGGAACGGTGCGTTTTACAAATCTGACCTATCCTGTTTTTAATGCATTTCCACCTACAACATCAGGTGCAACAACAGGATTTGCAACGGTATACTTTCAAGGAGCATCTGATGCAACTTTATTATGTGCAGGAACAACTGACTTTTATAATTTAGTGCTGGATAAAGGGATTGATCAGACTTTCAAACTGACTATTTATACTTCGGGTTCATCTTATGCCAACTTCCGTTTGTTTGGGGCTAATGTAGCCGGCGGCGACGGAGGAGGAGCTAATCCGAATCTTAAAAAAGCACTTTGGATACGCACCGGAACCATGGTTTTAGAAGGATTGACTATGATCCCTTCACTAACCGAAGGAAATGCATCTGAAGGTGGAGCAAATCCGAACTCGGATTTTTATATTCCTGCAAATGGTGCACTTGTGCTTAACGGGACAGATGTAGTGGTTTTATCTACTGCTGATGATTATCGCGAAGTAAATCTGGCCTACAATACAGTTGCACCTAACAATGCTGCGCTGGGGATTTCAAACGGAGGAACAGGCTGTGCTCTTTCTTTGTATGGAAAACTTCAACTTAACAACGGTTATCTTTCGACCCGCGAATCGGGTGGAATTATAACTTCAAATGTTTCACCAGGCCAATTTATTCTTAACAATGGTACTGTTGATGCGAAACAATTCCTGGGTTCAACCGGATCGGCTTCCTACCAGCAAAACGGTGGATCATTCATTCTCCGGGGACGTTTTCAGCATACATTTACCTATAGTTCGATTGCAAATTTAACAGATGCTTCAGTTGTAACATTAAGTAATGTGAGAGCAACCAATGGTATTTCGGATGAATACGGAACTTTTAACCTGAACAACGAAAGTAACGTTTTTGCCATGTCCGGTGGCACTTTCCGTATTTATGATGTTTGCGGTGATGGTACTAGTGCTATACAGCAAAAGGCTTTTGACGTTTTGTCATCTACTTCAAACAGTAATGTTACAGGCGGAACAATCGAGATAATACCAGTATCAGGTTCGGTACCTGCAACTGATTCACCTAATTTTTTAATCACATCGAGCACATCATTAGGAAATTTAAGTATAAACCGCACCAGCAGCAATTCAATAGTTCTACTAAATACGTATCCGCTGGTATTGCTTTACAATCTCACACTCACTTCAGGAGCACTCAATGCAAATAATCTAGATGTTACTGTTGCCGGTAATATTACTTTTCAGAGTGGGACAACCTATACACCAGGCACAAATACTACCATTCTAAATGGTTTATCAACTCAAACATTTACAGTTAACCTGGCAACTGCTTTATCATTAAACAAATTTACAATTGATAAAGCCTCTGGAAGCATAGTAAATTTTGCTGGTAGTCAAACGGTTATAAATATTAATGATAATTTCAGATTAGCTTTAGGAACCCTTAACGACGGTGGCAATACAATCAATGTTTACAAAGATGTATTCAATTCGGGTTTGCATACAGGAACCGGAAAAATTTCGTTTGTTGGAACTGTAGCCCAGGCTATTGATGGAAATGGAGTTTTCAATAATGTTGAATTAAATAACAATACCAGTGTTACTGCTCCTGTTTCGTTGATAGCGAACATGACTTTAAACGGAATACTCACTTTTTCCAGAGATAAACTCTTTAATATTGGAATCTATAATTTAAAACTGATTTCAACTGCATCAATAGTAAACGGAGGGACATTAAGATACATTCAAACAGCGGGTAACTCCGGTGACGGAGGTCTTACAAAAGAATATTCAGCAACCACAGCCTTTATTTTTCCAGTTGGAGCACCCTCAACAAGCCATGCAGGAGTTACAAAATGGACGCCTGCTACTATCGGATTTAGCTCTGCTCCTACTTCCTATGGTTCCATAACCGTAATACCTGTAGGCTATGAGCATCCGGCAACAACCGTCAACAATCAGAGCCTTACATATTTCTGGCGTGTTAAATCTTCCGGATTCGCTGGTATTCCAGTTAATTCAGTTACTCATACTTTTGTATACGACCAAATGGATGTGGTTGGAAATGAAGCCATTTATATCCCTTCTGTGTATAACCAAACGGCCTACACCTGGAATAACGGTGTAGCAGCAAATATTTTTACAGGAACAAATACAATCAGTGATTGGTCTATACCTACAAACAGCAAGGCATTTCTTGATGGTGATTATACGGCAGGTGATAATACCACAGGTGGAGGCACTTTTGGATCACCAAGAAAGTTTTTCAGTATCGCAAGCTCATCATGGAATTTAAATACAACCTGGTCGTATACTTCAGGGGGAGGGGCAGTTCCTGCCGGAGCAGTAGCAGGAGTTAATTATCCTGGTCCGAATAGCATAGTAATTATTGAAAACAACAGTACAGTCAATCTGACAGCAAATCATAGCTGTGCAAGTCTTCAAATTGCTTCAGGGTCAGTGTTGGATATTTATACATATTCCGGCAGTATTTTTAGTATGGTGCTAAATCAGCCTTCAGGAAATAATGGTTTATTCAGATTAACCACTGCGGTTGGATCCCCTAAATTATTTGCATTTCCTACCGGTGACTTTTCAGATTTTAACGTAAATCATGGCACTACTGAGTTTTATGATATTGATGGAACTGTAGGTGCTGAATATATATTGCCAGCTAATGTTACCTCATATGGCAACCTGATTTTAACAGCCAAAGGTGGGGATAATCTTGTTTTACCCAATAATAGCTATACTACTATAAACGGAGATCTTACCTGTACCGGCGACAACCCTGATGCTTGGGTTACTATGAGTTGGTTAACTGCGGGTGTTTACACACCTGTTGTTGAAAAAACCATACATGTAACAGGAAATATGTTTATCAATAATGGTACTTTTTTATTTCTGGATGATCAGGCACCACAACATTTAATTGTGGATGGAAATGTTACAATCGCTCCAACAGCTGTTTTTGATACTTACAATAATTATCCGGTTAACAATGGTACTTCTGTTAGATTAAATTCTTTTAATATTGGTGGTAGTTTTATTAATAACAGTAATGCTAATCCCAGTGCCCGGTTTAGAAACGGAAATAACTATGTAAATCTGACATTTTTTGGAAATACTAATGAATCCATTACAAGCACAGGAGGTGCTACGCCCAATACCATTCTCAATAAAGTTACCATTAACAAAGGAAATTCCCAGGCTACAATGCTCACATGTGACATTGCGGGTTCCCTATCTACGTCAAATGATAATTGGCTAACCTTACTAAATGGCACATTCAGGTATATGCGAAATGTGAATACTGATTTCACTGTAAGCACCGTTACCCCTTTTACAATTCCTGAAACTGCTGCTTTCCAATCCGAATATACAACTGCGAATAAAATACTTATTGCCAATAGTGCATCTAATACCAATGATGTTTATTTAAACGGAAAACTGAAAGTAGTTTCAGGGAATGTTTATATCGGGCCAATTAACGGCACAACTGTCAATAATAACGATATTGAATATTCAGGAAGCGGCTTTTCGGAAATTGAAGTAACTGGTGGCATACTGGTAGTTAATGGCCAGATACGCCAGAATGCTTCATCAACAGCTGGTATTTTAACTTACAAGCAGAGTGGAGGTGCTGTTACTATTAATGGAAATGCGGCAAATACTACCAATGCTAAACTTGAAGTATTAAATTCGGGCGAATTCACCATGTCAGACGGTACAATAACAATTTTACGTGGTGGTGGCGGAAACAGTTTCGGAGATTTATTCCTGCGTCCCGCATCAGGTACGGTAACCGGTGGAGAAATAATATTTTCAAATAATTTGAGTGGGAACAATCAGCTCTATCTTTTAGATGCAACATTACCATTAAATAATCTTACGGTTACCGGACGAATAGCTGCAACAGCATCATCAGCCACGGTTAAATTGATGGTAAACCCATTAATATTAAACGGAAATCTTACCCTATCCAATGCACAAAGTATTCTTGATGTAAATTCAGTTTACAATTTGCCGCTTACCATAAAAGGTGACTTCACTAACAATGGAGCTTATAACCGGTACAATAACCTTACAACTTTCAGTGGTGGAATTCAGTCACTTTTAGGAAGCACCGCAACGTCCTTTTATGATTTAAATGCAAGCCCGATTACGAAATTAACCCTCAGCAAAGATATAAGTGTATACCATGATCTAACATTGGGGAATGGAACATTAGAATGTACCACATTTCTTGTTAATGCAAAAGGGAATATTGAAAACAATGCAACTTATACCAATACCAATACTACCAGTGGAGTAATCCTAGATGGAAGTTCATTGCAACGCTTATCCGGAACCGGAACATTTGGACAGTTGGAGTTAAATAATACCGCCGGAGCTGTGATAGATAACAGTATATCATTAACCAGGGATCTGGTTCTTAATAATGGCATTTTCGATATAACCGAATTCCTCCTGACATTAGGACAAAACAGCACCATTGTACCCAAAGGTACCGCGTTCAGCACAACCAAAATGATTACATCTGACGGAGTGTGGAGTAATGTAGGAATCCTTAAAGTATTTGGAACTCCGTTATCAACCACTTTTACTTATCCATTAGGAACTCCCGGCAAATATACCCCGGCTATTTTTACGATAACAGCCAATGGGGCCGTAGGTTCTATGCGCGTTAACAATATAAACAGCAGGCATCCGGCTGTTATCGATCCGGCAAATGTTTTAAAGTATTACTGGGAGGTTGAAAGCATTGGAATTTCAGGATTCTCCGGCAATATGCTTTTATTTTATAAAGGAACTGACGTAGCTGGCGGTCCCGAGAGCAGTTATATTGCAGCTCAATTGCTAACACCCGGCACCAATTGGAGTAAAGCCGCCACAGGCCCGGGAACAGACAATGTGGATGAGACAAATCATACTATCACTTTTAATTACAATAATTCCAGTAATCTGACAGGCCAATATACTGCCGGAAATGATGCTGCAATTCCTACCACAGTACCCCAATACACAAGTAATAAGGATGGTAATTGGACTGATAATACCATATGGGATTATACGGGTCCTCTACCTGAATATCCTTGTCCGGTTGGGGGCCCTAACGGATTTATAGTAACTATTAACCATGTGATAACAGCAAACGCAAATTATTGTTTTGCATATAAAACATCCATCAACAATAAACTTAAAGCTGTATCGCCATATTATGGTCATAACTTCGGATCTGTTTATGGCAATGGCACCTTGTACCTTGAAAGCTTTGTTTTCCCGGCCGGAAGATATTCTGCATTTATTGATTGTTCAGGAAATAGCACAATAGAATATGGTGGAGCGGGAGTGTATGATATTAATGCAACTCTATATTCTTCAACTCCTCGAGTACTCCTGTCCGGTACCGGAACCCGCATATTGCCTGACAAAGACCTGATCATATGTAAACAATTAAAGATTGATGATGGTAGTTTAGGCTCATTGACATTGGATAACAGCATTAACAACCGTAAGCTTACCATCAACGGGACATTTGAACGGTATAATAATGGTATATTTAGTAGTGGAACAGGACCAAATGCTATTGTTTCATTCGCAGGTTCTTCTGTACAAACCATTGGTGGTCCATTGGGCAATTTTACCGGAACCAGTGCCTTTAATAATTTTGAGATAAATAACAGTGCCGGCATTTCACTTAATACGAATGGCAGCATAGAAGTTGATGGCAACTTGCTGCTCACCAATGGATTAATAACCACTACAAGTACAAATAAATTAACTATTACAAATTTTTCCGTTTCATGTGTGATTCCTGATGGCGGGAGTGCAACATCATATGTTGACGGGCCCTTAATAAAAAAACTTAACCAGGGAGATCCATTATTCAAGTTTCCTGTAGGGAAAAAAGCTCACGGATTAGGAAACAATCTTTCCCTGCGGGCAACCCAAACTGGCACATTGCTTTGGGTTGTTGAGTATTTTAATCCTAATACTTATCCTAGTTACGCCGCACCATTAACAGCTGTAAATACAAAAGAATATTGGAATGTAAGCGGTGTTCCGGCTGCAAGCCAGGCTTATATTGATTTGAGCTGGAATAATGCCAGCGATTTAACCCCTTTGATGACTCAGAATGGATTATCGGATATGCGGGTTGCAGAGCATAACGGAACGGACTGGATAGAAATAGCATCGGGAACCGTAAGTGGAAGCGATAATTATAATGGAAGTGTGGAAACATCAAACCGCAGCACAATACTTGCAGGCTCGAGAAACTATACCATTGCATGTGTAAATACACCTAAACCCCGGATAAAGATGTCTCCTTCCGGGCCGGTTTGCGGTACAAATGGTATTCCGGTAACTTTAACAACAACCCTTTTAATAGTTGCGCCATTTACAATAAACTATACCGAGAACGGAATCGCGAAATCAATTTCGCCTGTCTCTTTCCCTGCAACAATACCTACACAGGCTAGCGGCGGAATTTATAAATTAACCGGGTTTACTTACAACTATCCTGCCGGTACATTACAAACCGGTGTTTACGATAAAACTTCAATAACCACTTATGCTGAGCCAACTACTTCAGCAGCTGGTTTTGACCAATCCCTTTGTGGTGCTACCAGTGCTACCTTAGCTGCTAATGCACCTGTTTCAGGTATTGGTTTATGGAGCATCGTCAGCGGTGCCGGGGGGACACTAGTAGCGCCAACATCACGCAACAGTGTTTTTAACGGAACTAATGGTTCAACATACATTCTGAGATGGACAATCAGTAATGGAACCTGTACTTCTGCTGATGATGTTACAATTTCGTTTCCCCTTTTAGCAGCACAACCTTCCGTATTTACAGTAAGTTCACCAACAGTTTGCCAGGGTAGTACTGGTGTAGTGTATACTGTCCCTAACGATCCTTCTGTAACCTATAATTGGAGTTACAGCGGTACAGGTGCTACCATAACCGGAACTACTAACTCAGTAACTGTTAACTTTAATACAACTGCAACAGCTGGTACCCTGAGTGTTACAGCAACCAACAGCTGTAACACCAGTGCTGCACAAAGTATTAGTATTGCTGTAAATCCAGTAGGCATATGGGCAGGTGGTACTTTAGGCGCATTGAACGACTGGAATACTGCATCCAACTGGTCATGCAGCTATATCCCGGATCTTACGGTTTCTGTGCTAATACCCAATGTTGCAAATAAACCCATCTTAAACTCAGGAGCAATTGGAAAAGCAAAAAATATTTTAATAAATAACGGTTCTTCAATAACGGTTTCCGGCAATACTCTTCAAATTGCAGGAACTATTACAAATAACGGAACATTTACGGCCACTGCAGGAACCATTGAAATGAATGGAACTTTAGCTCAAACAATTGGCTCAGGTGTTTTTGCCGGAAACACCATTAATGGTTTGACAATCAATAACCCGGCTGGAGTTACCCTTGGTGGCCCGCTTAATGTTACAGGAATTGTAAATGCACGTAGTGGAAACCTTATTTCAGGAGGAAATTTAACGCTTATATCGACAGTTGCTCAAACCGCTTTAATTGACGGCACTGGCACTGGAACAATAACAGGAAATGTTACAATGCAAAGGTATCTACCATCGGGATATGGATACAAATACATCAGTTCTCCTTTCCAGGCAGCAACAGTTAATGAGCTTGCCACTGAAGTTGACCTTGGCGCATCCTTCCCCAATCTTTATCAATATGACGAAGATAATCACAGGGATTCATCGGGTGTGGCTATCTATACAACAGGCTGGTCAAAATATGTAACACCGGCATCTCTGTTGTTACCTATGAAAGGTTATGCAGCAAATACAGGTAATGTGGCGGCAGCCAAAACTATTGTAGTAACTGGTGCGGTAAACAATAATATTTTAACCACACAAACCCTGTATAACCATAACAGACCATTTACCAAAGGCTTTAACCTGGTTGGTAATCCATACCCATCCCCTATTGATTGGAATGCATCAAATGGCTGGACAAAAAATAATATTGATAATGCTCTGTACTTTTTTGATAATGGCGCAACCAATCAATATACAGGAACATACAGTTCATATATTAATGGATTTTCAACCGGTTCAGCCGGAAATATAATTGCGTCGATGCAGGGATTTTTCATTCATGTTTCTAATGGCGCATATCCAGTGACTGCTGCCTTAGGAATGGACAACCGGGTGCGAGTAAACAACTTGTCGCCGGTATACCATAAATCGGCTTACGATCAATACCTGCCCAGCGTAAGGCTTGCAGCAAACTTTGAAAATGAGAAAACGGCAGATCAGGCAATTGTATATTTCGATGATATGGCTTCCACCTCATTTGATCAGCAGTTAGATGCCTTAAAACTGATGAATACTGATGTTACGGTTCCGAATTTTTATGCTGTAACACCACAAACGGAAAGGTTATCCATCAGCGCTATCCCATACCCGGTTGAAAGTATTTCAAAATATCCTCTTGGCATAAAAACCGAAAAAGCAGATTGGATTTTGATGTCAGCTTCAGCTATTTCTGATCTCCCATCAGGACTGCGGGTTTATCTCAGCGATGAAGCTACAGGCCTTATACAGGATTTGCAGGCAAAACCACAGTACCGCATTTACCTGAATAGCGGAACGATCGAAAACCGGTTCGCCCTGCTTTTCAGTGAACAAGATCTGGAGAGTACACCAAAAGAAGAAGACTCGTTTTACGCTTACATAGCAAACAGTGTACTTAATGTTTTTGCAGAACTTGCCTCAGGCGATGAAGCACAGCTGGTAATCAGCAATTTACTGGGCCAAAAAATGTATCAAGACGATCATTTTAAAGATGGCCTGCACCAGATAGATACTAAACTGCCTGCCGGAATGTATGTTCTGACACTGTATTCGCAGAAAGGAATTACTTCGACGAAAATTTATATCCCGAAATGATGAATATGAACCATTTATATAAATCATCACATACCAAAACTGCAATCACATTCATTTGCGGGCTGGTATTGGTATTTCTTGGTTTTTCTGCTTATTCGCAGGAACATCCACCACGGCCGCTGCAAGTGTCTGTTTTTCAAAACCTGAGTTTCGGTGCAGTAATACAGGGAGCACTCGGAGGGCAGGTAATTATTGATCCTCAGGGTTCACGATCGATTTCGGGAGACATCATTCCTGTTAATATGGGATATACCTATTTCCCGGCTATTTTTGATGTTGAAGCTATACCAGGTTCACTGATAACAATTGCTAACGGATCGGATATAACTTTAAACGGGAATAACGGGGGAACTCTAACCATGCATATCGGAACATCCATTCCCAGATCTCCTTTTGTGGCTACCAAAAATCCGCCTTTTCGTAACCAGGTTCGGGTTGGTGGCACTCTGTATGTAGGTAACAGTATTGCTAACCCTTCAGGAAACTATATCGGGTTTTTCGAAGTAACTTTTGTTCAGCAATAACCTATGATTTTTACACCTTCCCATATCTCATGCCTGATAGCAACAAAACTGCCTCAACGGAAGGTATTGAATACGCATACCCGGATTTTAATGACTGTCCTTCTATTAGTTGCATTACTTGTAAGTCCGGTTTTATTAAAAGCTCAGGATGCAGATGATGAATATGAAGAGATATCTGTATTTTTAGCCGTACAGGGTATCGGAGGGTATGATATTACCGCAATCTATAAAAATGATCAGATATACCTGCCCATTTCAGATATGTTCCAGGTTCTGAAAATAAATCAGAAAACTTCCGAGTTTAATGATACCATCAGTGGTTTCTTCCTGGACGAAAACAATAAATATATTATTAGCCAGCCTGGCCACTCTATTTTTATTAATGGAAAACTGATTCAACTCAGCGAAAATGAATTGCTGAATACTGAAACCTCAAGCCTTGCTTTACGACTTGACCAATATGGAAAACTTTTTGGATTAGACTGCAAATTCAATTTCAACAGTCTTTCGGTTGAACTAAAAACCAATCTCGAACTGCCAGTTATTAAAGAATTACGGCTTGAGCAGATGCGCAAAAACATCAGCCGTTTACGCGGGGAAATCAAAGTTGACACTACCTACAAGCGTAAATACCATCTTTTCAGAGGAGGAATGGCTGATTGGTCAATTTATTCGACCCAGATAACCGGTGGAACAACCGTAACCCGCGCATCATTGGGGCTGGGAGCCGAATTTTTGGGCGGAGAAACAAACATTGAATTGTCCTATTCAACAAAGACCCATTTTGACAAAAGGCAACAACTGTATCGTTGGCGATGGGCGAATAATGATACAAAACTGGTTAAACAAATAATTGTGGGTAAGATTAATTCCCAATCCATTGCCAGTATCTATTCCCCTCTTATCGGAACAGTTATAACTAATGCGCCAACCTCTTTCCGCCGTTCATTTGGTAGCTATACCATGTCCGATTTTACTGAGCCCGGCTGGACTGTGGAGCTTTACATTAATAATGTAGTTGTTGATTATACCACTGCTGACGCAAAAGGATTTTATAAATTTGATATCCCACTCGTTTACGGTTCATCTAATGTTGAAGTAAGATTTTATGGACCATGGGGCGAGGAGAGACTAAAAAAACAGACAATTAATGTTCCATACACTTTTTTACCAAAAGGTGAAATGCAGTATACCGTTGCAGGTGCAATGGTTGATGACAGCACTCATAGTCTGTTTACCCGTGCTGAAACTAATTTTGGAATAACCCGTCACCTGACTTTAGGTGGTGGTTTTGAGTATCTGTCATCTATTACTTCGGCGCCATCTATTCCATTTGTAACAGGTTCAGCACAAATTTTCAACAATTTTCTTCTGAATGGCGAATATGCCTATGGTGTGCGAACCAAAGCACTTTTCAGCTACAGTTCACCTTCCGACATTGTATTTGACATTGATTATGCAAAATATGCGGAGGAGCAAAAAGCTATTATTTTTAACTACCTGGAAGAGCGTAAAGTACGTGTTTCCATTCCGATTTCGATAAATAAATTTAAAGCCTACAGCCGGTTTGCATTTATTCAGAATATCCTTAAAGAAACCAATTATTCAACTGCAGAAGCAACTATCTCAACATATGTTAAAGGCGTAAGCGCCAATTTTACAGGAAATGCCAACTGGCTTAAAGATAAGGAACCGTATATTTATGGAAACCTTGCGCTAGGATTCCGGTTTTTCCATACACTTTCCGTCCGGCCTCAGGTACAATACGATTTTTCGAATAAAGAGATGATTTTTACCAAGCTTGAACTTGAAGAAAATTTCTCTCCGAGATGCAATCTTTCGTTGATGTGGGAAAACAATTTCCGCAGCAATATCAATACGGTAGAGCTGACATTTAAGTATGACCTTGCCTTTGTTCAAACCACTTTTAATACCCGGATTTCGAAAGATTACATCCTGACCGGTCAGAGCGCCAGGGGCAGTTTTGCCTTTGGAAGCGGCAATGGCAAAGTGATTGCCGATATCCGCACACAGGTAGGCAGAGCTGGTGTAACAGTGATTCCTTTTCTGGATATTAACAACAACAACCGCAGGGATGATGATGAACCAATTACCTCCGGAATGGATTTACGCATAAATGGAGGCCGCATATTATCTGATGTAAAAGATTCTATTATCCGTATCCTCGACCTGGAACCATTTGCAAGCTATATGCTTGAATTCAGTGATACACAGTTCGACAACATTGCCTGGCAGATAAAAAACAAAACAGTAAGCATACTTATGGATCCCAACCAGTTTAAACTCTTGGAAGTACCTGTAAAAATAATGGGTGAAATTAACGGTATGATCTTTATAAAAACAGGTTCAAAAATTAAGGCACAAGGACGGATTCTGATCAATATTTTTGATGAAAACGGGAATTTCGTTGCCAGCACTCAGAGTGAATCCGACGGTTACTACACATATTTAGGCTTAGCTCCAGGAAGATATTATGCAGAAGTTGACAGTATGCAATTAAAACGGTTAAAATATGTTTCGGAACCTGATCGGTTTGATTTTGAGATATTTCCATCTATAAACGGGGATATTATCGACAATATCGAATTTGTATTATCGAAAGCAACTGCTAAAGTAGAAGAGATTGCAGTTGTAGAAAAGAAAGAAGAAGAACTTAAACCAGTTGTGGCCGAGATAGCAGTTGTAGTAGCGGAAAAAGAAGAAATCAAACCGGTTGTGAAAGAGGAAATACCTGTAGCTGTTAAAGAAGCAGAAAAAGTTGCACCCGTTCAGAAAGAAGTTATTATTGTAACTCCTCCTGCTGAAGTTGTAACCAAAGCAACTGAAGATCATAAATTCTTCATTCAGGGTGGTGCGTTTATAAAACAAAAAAATGCAGAACGCCTGGTGAAAGATCTTTCGAAGCTGACATCGGAAAAATGGTTTATCGAAAAAGAAGGTGAATTCTTTAAAGTCAGGTTAGGATATTTTGATTCAAAAGAAGCGGCAAATGCGCTGAAAGAATCTCTTAACACACCGGATATCTCCTATTACATTTCCGAAATCCCGTATACGTCAGCAACTGATCAGCTACTGGCAGGATCGGAGTTTACACAAAACAAACAGGTAGACACCCAGATTTCCAAACAACCGGAAACCAAAGAGACTAAACAACCGGAAACCAAAGAGACTAAACAACCGGAAACCAAAGAGACTAAACAACCGGAAGCCAAAGAAACAAAGCAACCCGAAGCTGATATTGCTGAAACAGTGATAACTCCATCCATGGATTGTGAGGATAGCCTTCACCCGCAGAATGGATATTTTGTACAGGCTGGCGCGTTTAGAATAAAAGCAAACGCCGAAAGATTAGCAGCCAAACTGATTGCCACTACCGGAAAGAACTGGTTTATAGCTTGTGGAAAAGATCTCTATAAAGTCCGTCTTGGATACTTTACTACTAAACAGGAAGCGAAAGAAATTGCTAAAACTGTTAAAAACACAGGTATTGCATACTATGTAAACAAGCCAACGGGTGTGATTATTTCGGATCAGCAGGTGAAAAACACCGTTATCCCTGAACAGAAACAAATATTGCCTGAACAGGTTATTAAAACTGAAAAAGAGCAGAAGCCTCAGGTAAAGTAGTAAAACCTGCTGAAGTTATACCTCCGGTCGAGAAGCCTGTAGCTGAAACTAAGAAAACGACTGAAAAAGCCAGAAAAGTAACTAAAGATGGTATTGTTGTGGTTCCTCCAATTGATGAATTGAACAATGCACCTGTACCACTGAAATACTATATACAGGCCGGTGCTTTTGAATCAAAAGCTCATGCCGAACGCTTGTCACAGGATCAGCTGGCATTAACATTAAAACGCTGGTTTATTGTGTACGAAGAAGGTTTGTACAAAGTAAGGCTAGGTTATTTTACAACTAAAGAAGCAGCCAAACATATTGAAGGAACACTTAATACAACTGAAGTTCCTTATTACGTTGGCGGAACACCTGTAAATCCTGGCCCGGTTCAGAAACCGAATGGTTCAGATTTGAAGAATCAGAAAGTAAAATCCGGCCAGAAGACAAATCTGCCAGATAAAAAACAGGAGGAAAAACCAGCAACTGTTGTTGAGCCTGATAATACAAAAACAATAAAAGAAGAAACACCCAAAGGAAAACCAGAAATAAAGGAAACAGAAAAACAAAGCAAAAGAAATGCTGTTGTTGTAGCGCCTCCAAGTGATAATTCAAACATACATAAGTTCTTTATACAAGCTGATGCATATACAACCAAAGCCAGCGCCGAAAAACTAGTTGCTGAACTTCTGGAGAAAACCCGTAAGGAATGGTTTATTGTTTATGAAGATAATCTGTATAAAGTGCGGCTGGGTTACTTTGAATCCAAAGATGAAGCAAAATATATGGAAGGAACGCTGAATACACCCGGTTCATCCTATTACATTGACGAGATTTCGCCGGGAGATTCAAAATATTGAAAATTAGCAACAGGAACAGTTTCTATTTAATTACTTTTGCAAAACACCAAACCGAATTCAAAACATACCCGAAATGGCAAATAGAATAATGGATCCCATTGGCAAATTAATGGGTTTAAGATATAAATCTCATCCCTGGCATGGCGTTGATTTAGGCGAAGAAGCACCACAATGCCTTACTTGTTTTATTGAAATGGTTTCGACTGATACTGTTAAATATGAAGTAGATAAAGTGAGTGGTTACCTTAAACTTGACCGTCCGCAGAAATATTCGAACGTAGTACCTGCCATGTACGGTTTCCT
>JAIFMH010000318.1 GCA_020048595.1 Bacteroidota bacterium
GCTTGGTTTTTACCATTAAAGAAGGGAATGAGAATAATTATGATTGAATTAACCTAAAAAATGAACAATTAATTATACCTGATTTGTTGTTCTGAGTATAGTTTTGCATTACAGAAAACTTAATTCCAAAAATCATTTTTTACTAACTTAAATTCAGAGCGTATGAAAAAATTTACAGTTTTGTTAGGGCTTTTAATACCATTTGCCCTGTTTGCACAAACGCTTCCCAAAGGAATGGTCAACCTGACCGGTGCAGATGTAACCACCACAATTGATTCCAAGGGGAATACAGCCAAGAAGAATATGGTTGTACTTGGAAGCAAAATATTCTTTACCGCATCCACTGCTGCAAATGGTGAAGAACTTTGGATCACAGATGGAACAATACCTGGCACTAAAATGGTAAAGGACATCAATCCGGGCAGTGATGGAAGCAATCCAAGCTACCTGTGTGCTGCTGGTGGCAAAGTTTATTTTTCTGCTGCCACTCCTGATTATGGAGCTGAGCTTTGGGTATCGGATGGTACTGATGCTGGTACTACCCTTGCATACGACATTTATGTTGGTGCCGATGGATCAGCACCCAGGAATATTACAGCCATGGGGGCGGATAACAGCCTTATCGTTTTTGCAGCCGAAGACGAAAACTCCGTTCTGGACAGCAAATATTATTTGTATCTGTTCGACTCAAATACTGAAAAGCTGAAGCTGTTGGGAACCGAAAAACCGCTTCTCTCCGGCGACTCCTATTATGGATTCCTGATTCCATTCCAGAACACAAAAGTGTTTTTCGCTGCTGCTTCCGATATGTATGGCACAGAGCTTTATATGGCCGATACATCTGCCAACAGTATGCATCTTGTAAAAGACATTATGGACACCCCGGCTCCCGACAAACCTGCCGGTTATACTATTGGAGGTAATCTGCAATGGATTTCCAACTATAAAGATTCCCTGATCGTATTCCGTCAGACAACACCCACCAGCTATTCTTCTACTCCTGGTGACTATACCAATAACCTTGGGGAGGAGATATGGTTTACTGATGGCACAACCACCACTTTTCTGGGCGACCTAAACCCAACCAAAGGAGCTGATGGGGTTGGTAACGGAACACAGTTTGCCTGGACGATTACTTATAATAATAAGTTTTATTTCAGGGCCGATGATGGTTCAGGTACTAATGTTG
Source organism: Bacteroidota bacterium (assembly GCA_020048595.1). Classification (GTDB taxonomy): domain Bacteria; phylum Bacteroidota; class Bacteroidia; order Bacteroidales; family UBA4417; genus UBA4417. The sequence continues at coordinate 1,190 of JAIFMH010000318.1, forward strand.
AAATGTATACAACCAATTTCGACGGTCTCGCCGGAACAAGCATTGTAAAAGATATTAACCCGGGAGCTAACCCCAGTTGGACGCAATGGTGGGCAGAATATAAAGGTGCTTTGCTTTTTATGGGTGATGACGGTGGTAACCCAGCCGGACCTGATCTCCAGTTTATGACTCCTACGGCAGGACCTGATGTGTTCTATGATGTGGTTCCCGGCGCAAGTGGTTCATGGTTGGAACAATGTACAACCGTAAAAACCGAAGCTGGTAAAGATACACTTATGTTTTTTGTTGCTCCTTATACTGATAAAGAATTATGGGTTGTAACAGGCCTTGATAAGAAAGCTGCTCCCATTGGCGATATGGGTCCGGGAAGTACTAATCCTTTCGATCTTACAGGGCTGAACTCGGCATTATATTTCAGTACAGGTACATACCCATCCTTATTCAAATATGAATATGCCCCGGTATTTACTATCTCATCAAACCTTATCTCTACCCTGGATGAATCAAAATCTGATACCGCTACTTTCCGCCTGAAATTTATAAATCCTGACGGGATTAGTGCCGATGCACCCTGGATTAACTTCTCTATCGCCGGCGACTGGCAAGTTTCATTAGGTGGTGATGATCCTTTTGGCAGCACAAAACGTTTGTACAAATCAGCATTGCAGCCTGATATGGATACTATCATAAGGGTACTTGTCGGCAGCCTGGATAAGGAAGCCTGGAGCCAGAACCTGACTGTATATTGTTCCTATCTGAGCACTGATGATGTGGTTGATACCATTAAAGTTACTGCAGCATGGAAAACGGAACCTGATTTCAAGAACACCGTACTTTTCTATACCCGTATCGGTGATTTTAGCCCAACCACCGTTGATCCTACCTACGAAGCCTTTGGTAGTATGCAGTCAAAAACAGACCAGTTATATGGTAACGATACTTTACCTGATGGGTCAATAGTAAAATGGGGGAAAACAGGAGAACTTGGTGGAAGCTGCTGGTGGGATGCTGACAGGTTTACAGAATTCCTTTGGTTACAAACAGTTCCCAATAACCACCTGATGTATAGTTATCCTCTCGAAAGCGGCAAATATCACCTCCGTATCGTCATGACAAGCACTCAGTGGGTTCAAAGCAGGCCTTTTATTTTCAGCTATCCAGGTTTTTCCGAAGCAATGGATATCCAGGACAAGACTATTATAATTGATAAGAATATTGATTATGTAAAAGGCTCAGATTCTACCTTCAATATTACCTGGACTGCAACAGACCCAACAATCGGACTTGTAGTTGGAGGATTTATGAAAATCGGGTACGCTGACGAGTTTGTTTCTGTAAAAACAGATAAGGCTTCTGGCAAAACATTCTCGGTTTACCCGAATCCTTCCAACGGAACAGTTCACGTCCGCGCAAACGGAACAAGCAGGCAAACCAATTATGAGGTTTATGACATGACAGGCAAACCTGTACAAACCGGAGTTGTTAAAAACCAAGACAATGTTGTTGGGCTCAACTTAGCTAAAGGAATGTATTTTATTAAATTACATACTGAAAAAGGAGTTGAAACACACAAATTAATCATTCAGAAATAATTTTCTTATCTAACTTACCAGGGAAGTCAGTTACTTCCCTGGTAAGTTTTTAATTGCTTTAAATTTAAGAATCTGTTCTTAATTGTTAGCGGCTGCTCTTATGAATAAAATATACGCATTAATTTTTTCGTCGTTTTTCCTGTTATCAGGCTTTCTAACGGCTTCAACAATCTCAACTCCAGCAATTCCCGAAGTTTCGGCTTTAGCGGATGGAATCAAGATAACCGGAAAAGTAATTGATTCAGAAACCAAGGAAACTATTATCGGTGCAATCGTTACCCTGAAGAATTCCACTACAGGCACAACAACTGACATTGACGGGAATTATACAATTACTGTTCCTGATAAAAATACTATCCTCGTCTTCTCCTTTATTGGCTATGAACCACAGGAAATCGTTGTCGGGGATCAAACCGTCATAAATGTATCGCTTGCCATCAAGGCCGCTCAACTCGAGCAGTTTGTTGTAATCGGGTATGGTGTTCAGAAAAAAGTTGATCTTACCGGCGCTGTCTCCTCGGTAGATACAAAAAATATGAACCTAATGCCTGTTCAGTCCGTTGCACAGGCCATGCAGGGAAGAACCTCAGGGGTTCAGATCATTCAAAACTCAGGCTCACCGGGTTCATCCACTTCGGTTAACATACGTGGAATGGGAACCATTAACAATTCGCAGCCGTTATACGTTGTGGATGGAATGCCGCTTGAGGATATCCGCTTTCTGAGCATGGATGATGTTAAAGATATCAGCGTTTTAAAAGATGCAGCTTCATGTGCTATATATGGTTCCAGGGGAGCAAACGGAGTAATCCTTATCACATCCAAGCGCGGAGATGCCGGGAAAGTTAAAGTTGACTTTACTTCCAGTTTCAGTATTAATAAATTCTGGAATACCTATCAGCTCATGGATACAACCGAATGGCTTAATACCAGGGCATTATATTATAAAGGGACTCCTTATGAAGACTATACAAAACAGTTCACAACCAAATATGCAGTAAACGATTGGTTTGATGAAGTTACCAATGACTATGGAACCAATCAAAAGTATAACCTCTCAATTTCCGGGGGCAGCGACAAAACAAAATACCTGATAAGCGTAACAAGCAGCAGCGATAAAGGAATCATGCAAAAAGCATCTTTCCGTCAAACTAATTTCAGGTTAAACCTTGATAATAATCTTACAAAAAAAATAACCCTTCAAACCAATTTCAATTTTGCCAATTCCGTACGAAAACCTATTTTCGAAGGACGGGATAATGTATTCCAGCAAATACTCAGGCAACCTCCTGTCGACAGGATATATGAAGCTCTGTATGATAATCCAAGCAAACCCGACAGCGTAATTCTCGGGCCATCCTACGTTTGGAATTCCCTTTATGCTAAGGTTCAGTCAATAGAAAACGAGGAAACAACAAATAACCTCACCGGTGGTCTCAACCTTACTTTTAATGCATCCAAAACATTTTCATTAACCACCAGGGCTAACATTTATGCCAACTTCTTTGAAGGTAATTATTTCAATACATCCTCTAAAAGCTATTTGTTCCCATTCAGCAGTGGTGATAAAAATTCAATAGCCAAACAGATAAGCAGTAACCAGACTTATCGCTGGTCGTGGGAGAATATTGTCCATAAGAATATGACTCTCTCAGAAAAACATCGTTTGGATTTTACTGGAGTGGCTTCCCTTGAAGGACAAAACTACCATGATGCCACATCCAGGAAATATGGTTATATCTCCGACGTAACTGCCCTTCAGTATCTAAATCCGGGAAATAACATCGATTATGCCCGTGAATGGGCAAAACGCTATACTACCGTGAGTTTAGTAGGCCGTATTATTTATGATTATTCCGATAGGTACAATATACAGGTGAATGCACGCGCTGATGGATCATCCTTTTTCTCCGAAGAGCTTCGCTGGGGATTTTTTCCTTCTGTTTCGGCAGGATGGTCTCTTTCCAATGAAACTTTTATGAAAAACCTGAGCCTGAACTGGCTTAGCCTTCTTAAATTCAGGGCCAGCTATGGATTGTTGGGAAACAACCGGATTGAGGAATACTCCAACTACGACCTTGTGAAACCACTTGGAAATTATATTTTCGGAAGGAGCCCGGTACTTGATATGGGCTGGTCAATGTCTGGATATGGAAATCCAAATATAGTATGGGAGAAAACAAGCACCACTAACGTAGGCCTCGACCTGAACCTTTTCAAAAACCGGTTTACCACCTCTGTTGACTTTTATGTGAAAACCACCAGTGATATGTTGTTGCAGGTGCCTTTACCCTACTCAGCCGGTATTGGAGAAGGAACAAACGGCCCATGGCAGAATACCGGGGAAGTAAAAAATTCGGGTATGGACCTATCGGCTTCCTTCACGGAACAAATCGGAGAAGTAACTTTGAAAATATCAGGAAATTATACCACATTTGTTAATAAAGTTGTTCAGCTGGGCGAGCGTAATGAGCCGATATATGGTGCAAAAATCGATGACTATTACATAAGTAATTACCTGGGATACCTGACATATACCGCGCCCGGATTTCCTATTGGTCAGTTTTACGGATTTAAAACGGATGGAATATTTTCGACCGAAGAAGAACCCAATATTAAATACACCCCACAGGGATACAATACCGTTGAAGGAATCAATATGCCGCAGGCCGGAGATTTCAAGTTTAAAGATCTGAACGGTGATGGGAAAATTGATAATAATGATATGACAATTCTGGGTTCGCCGCATCCTGATTTTCTTTATAGTTTTGCTTTTGAAGCACAGTATGCCGGATTCGATTTAAGCGTTTCGTTCCAGGGATCTGAAGGAAATAAGATTTTCAATGCTACCAAATTCTACACAGCTCATTTCTATGCTGAATCTGATGGAGGAAAACCAATAAATCCATTAAGCAATCTTCAGGATTTATCCTGGACTGCTGAACATCAGGACAGGCCTTATCCTGCTATAAAACCCAACGATTTTAATAATAATTACAGGGCATCTGATTTCTATCTCGAAGATGGATCCTATCTCCGGCTGAAGGCAATACAGTTTGGGTACACATTCCCCGAAGAGTTAATTTCGAAGGCAAAAATGCGCAGCCTCCGTATCTATGTGGGTGGTTATAACCTGCTCACATTTACAAAATATACCGGACTTGACCCAGAAATTGGGAAAGACGTATCAAACACATCAAACAACCTTTTCTTTGGAGTAGACCGTGGAAATTACCCAATGGCACGCAGTTATACTTTTGGACTAGTAGTTGGTTTTTAAACCTGTTAATGAAGCAAATTATGAAGCGATTATATACAGCAGCATTTCTTTTGATAATAGTCCTTTTATCAGGATGCAAAAAATTTCTGGATACCGAACCACTTGGCGGAGTACCTGAAGCAGAATTTTATAAAAACATAAATGAATTATCTGCAGGTGCCGTTTCCATATACGATATCTGGCAAAGTTCGGAATACGAAAATGCAATGGCAGTGCTAGGCGACCTGCCTAGCGATAACTTTGTATGGAAAACAGAAAGCGATGTGGATGCAATGGCGATTGAGACCTTTTCGACCACGCCTGACAATAAGTATGTGAAATCGTGGTATAAACTTAATTACCAGGGTATATTCCGTGCAAACCGCGTAATTAAAGCTGCACCATCAGTTGAGCTGATCCTGAATGCAGGCAATTCCATTGATTATCTCCGCGACTACAGGCAGGTTTACGGCCAGGCACTTTTTATGCGGGCCTTTTTCTATTTTAAACTAGTACAGGCTTTTGGCGGTGTGCCCATTATTCCTGAAACCTACAATATAGGTGATCCGGCAACACCACGATCGACTCCTGACCAGGTATATGATTATATCGAAAAAGACCTGCGGGAAGCCATCTATGCATTACGTTCCGAGATTTCGGTGAATGCACAGTTCGGGCAGGTCGATAAATGGGCAGCTGCCGGTTTACTCGAAAAAGTTCTTGTTTTCAGGTCTAAACCAGGTACACAAAGTACCGGGTGGGACGAGGCTGTAACATTAGGGGATTGGCTTATAACAGGCAATGAACTTACCATCGGGAATCTTTTCCCTGATGGAATTGATACCAGTTTTTACAGAAGAATGAAACTGGATGACAGTTATAAAACTCTTTTTTCAAATCCCGGTTTTAATCTTAACAGCCTTTATGCCATCGATGGCAATCAGTTCAATATTGTAAATAACAAACAACTTAATGCCAGTTTCATAACCAGTTTTCTGGACATTGATGTACAAAATGCATTATCAAATACGGAAGCTATCATCTCCATTATGCATAAGGAACGTCAAACCGGAGACAATTTGCCTTACGAATCAGGTTCCATTTTGCCGGCGTTTTATGGCGGATACAATTCGTATGACGGGAATTGCAGGATGGTACCTACCCAGTCACTGGATCAGGCAATGAACAGTGATCCCCGCGATAAATATGGTTGCCTTTCGCATAATGAACCTTTGCCTCCCGAAGATTTTCCGGATGTGAATGTTGGAGGGCAAAATGGAAGTCCAACCTTTCTTGTATTTGTAAAATACTGGGTTATTTCAACCGAACGCCCAAGCAGCGGAAGTGCTTATGTAGGAAGAAACACAGTTTTACTCAGGTATGCCGATGTAATTCTCCTGTTCGCCGAAGCACTCAACGAAACAGGCCGTACCGACTTAGCCGTTAATTATTTAAACAAAGTAAGAGCGAGAGTAAAACTCGGTGCAAAGTCGATAGGGCCCTATGAAATGATTCGTGATCTTATCTGGAAAGAACGCAGGCTTGAACTCGCCGGTGAATACGAGCGCTTTTTCGACCTTGTACGCCAGGGCGACATTTACTCAACCATGCAGGCTCTTGGAACCTCCGAAGTAATGGCCAGGAAAAAAGGAGAAGGAGCCCGCCGCTTTATCCGTTATGTAAATGAAATCTATCCTATTCCTAAAGAAGAGATCATATTAAGCAACGGAATTATAAGCCAGAATCCCGGTTATTAATCAGTACTTCAACAGCATTTCAAAAAGTAAAAAGATTAATCATGAGAAAATTTATTATACTTATTCCACTGATAGCACTTATAGCCTGCAATAAGCAGATTATAAGATTTGAAGAGCCAATAGCCGATTTCAGCCTTCCCGGAGATACCGTTGAATTACTTTCAAGTGTAAAATTTACCAACAATGGCTCCGGTGAATATTTTGCATTCTGGCCCGGTGACCAGAACCACGATTATACACTGAAAGATGCAGGACTGAACAATATTGGGCTGCCACCTAACCTTGGAAACGACTTTTATTATTCCTACACCCAATCTGGTACATTTACCATCGTAATGGTGGCTTCAAGTTATGATGAGGAAACCGACAAATATGTTGCAGTTACCACGAGCAAAACAATATTCGTGAAACCGGGTAACGATGGTAATTTCATCGAAAAATTTGCTCTGAATAATGTAGAAAAAGATTATTCTCCCGAAGCTACCATTTATGGCGACAGTGACCTGGTATTCCGGCTTGCCCGAAAATACGATATTCGTGTGAATACACGCCCGATAATATTCCGCACCAATAATGTAAGCGCGGTGGTGAAATCCGAAAACGGAGATACGCTTTACTCTGACTTGTCAAAGTTAATCCTCTATGATCTGACAAATAATGTTCCTGTTATCAACCACATAAATGTGTATGGATATTTCAATAAACTCAGAACTTACAAAGTAATTACTGGTTTTTATCCTGTGGTTACCAGTATTAAGTTTACTGATGGTCCGAATTCAAAAGCACTGGTTGAAGTGCCGGGGAAACCGGGCGTTTTTACCGCTTCTATTTTCCGTGATTCGTTTCTTCCTAAAACTACTACTCTCACTTATGTAAGTGAACCTGGTGTAGTGGTAACCATGGATCAAGATCCAACACCTTTGGAATCAGGTGTTACACCCATCACTTTAACAGGTAACCGGCATACGTTCTTCTTTAAGAAAATGATAGGAGGATATGAAATCCTTACTTCGGTTACGCTGGTAATCACATACATTTAAGTTTCTGATACGGAAGAACTTTGGGGATCTTACTTAGAGCCCACTTTGAAAAGTTCATTGTTATTCAGCATATTAGCTTTTTTAGGTTAGAGTAAGTGCGTTGAAAAACAATGAACTTTTCAAAGTCTGTTTTATGTATTAACCGCTATTATCATTTCTAATCAAATCCAGATATTAATCGTTTTACCTTTTAGATTCTATGCGAAATTCATTTATACTTTCTGGCATATTCCTGCTGCTGAACGTTTCGTTGATGGGACAATCCGACCTTAAACCAGACCCCGGTCAGAAATTCCAGCAATGGAAAGGCTGGGGAATTTCGCTGGCATGGTGGGCTAATTGCATGGGTGGCTGGGATGAAGCTACGGTTAATGAAATCAGCAACTGGATCACCAGTCCGGACGAACTTAACATGAATGTTTTCAGGTTCAACATTGGCGGTGGCGATAATCCTGGCCATACGCATAAGCGGAAAGATGGAGGAAATGTCCCCAGTTATAAGCCTGCCGAAAATGCAGATTTTGATTGGTCGGCGGATGCCAATCAACGAAATTTTCTTTTAAAAATAAATTCGCTGCGAAAGGATGCCATTTATGAAGCTGCTTCCTATTCCCCGCCATGGTGGATGACAAAATCAGGTTGTTCCTCCGGCGATACCAGTGGAAAAGACAACCTGAAAGAGGAGTATTATGATGATTTCGCAAATTATCTTACCACAACGGTTTTACATTACAAAACGAAATACGGGATTACGTTCAGTACCTTATCACCTGTAAACGAGCCGTTTTCGGGATGGTGGAAGGCATTGGGAGACCAGGAAGGATGCGCCTTTTCGCAGGAAAACCAGCATCACATTATCAGGGAAGTTTATAAGAGTCTTGAAAAGAATAATATGCTGGGATACTGCAAAATAAGTGTTATGGATGCCAACAGCGTTGAAGAATGCCTGAAGGGATTACAGGGCTACGAAAAAGCCGGGGATATTGTTCCCCTAATCAGACAGGTTAACACCCATTCGTATGTACCGGCCGGAAGAATTGAGTTAAAAAAGATGTCGGATAAACTTGGCCTCAGCTTATGGCAATCGGAAAGTGGTCCGTTGGATATAACCTTAACAGGTCTTGATAATTATCTTCTGATGGCCCAACGGATTGTTACCGATATACAGGAATTGCAACCGGAGGTTTGGTGCGACTGGCAGCTTGCATCAGGGGGAACTGGCGATGGCCGATGGGGCTTAGTTAGTTACGATGCCAAAAACAAAACCTATCAGCGTGAAAAATCATATTATGTCCGGAAACAATTCTCAAAATATATAAAACCAGGCTATACTTTTATTGCAGGTTCTGACAAAAATTCCCTGGCAGCAATCAGTCCCGATGGGAAACAACTCGTGATGGTGATTGTGAATGAAGATGCTGCCGAAAAGAAAATCTCCATCGACCTATCTGGTTTTAGGAAAACAGCAAAATCTGCTTTGGTTTACAGGACCTCTCAAACTGAAGATTGCAGGGAAATAATTGAAGGACTGCCTGTGGTGAACAAAAAAAGTAATTATCTGGTTCCGGCCAAATCGGTTACAACGCTTCAATTCGAAATTAGTGGTAAATAAATATCGGTTTTAAAATTTTGACGCTATGAAGAAAATCTATACCTTTCTATCCGCCATCATCCTTGCACTGGTGATGAATTCTGCCGTCGCCTCTACTCTGGGCATCAGCCCTGGAATTAATTCTGTTGCTTCTTCGCAGGATACCGTTCCCAAAACAACTGTTTATAAAAATGCATCCGCCTGGTATCCGTTCGACGGAGATGGTATTGATGCAAAAGGAACCAACAACCTTGCGCTTCATCATGTAACTTTTATAGACGATCCGATCAGGGGTAAGGTGGCAGAAATCGGCAGTATTGATACAGGCTACATGGAATTTGCAAAGAACCCCATTGCCGGTGAACAGTTTAGTATTTCAACCTGGTTTTACTGGAAAACGGATGTCGAAAGCTGGCAGGTGGTTTTTGAATTTGCCAATAGTAACGCTATTAACGGCGTTCATGATAATTTCTATTTATCAACCAAAGCGGGTAGTAATTACGGAGTTGTAGCGGAATCATCAAAAAAAGGATGGGAAAATATAGCCTCAACCGTTCTGCCTCCCGTTAACCAATGGGTGCATATGGCCATCACTTTCGATAACAGCCAGGTAATAGTGTACATGAATGGATTACAGGTAGGAAAAGGGAAACTGGCAAATACCATGGCCGATATGGTTCTGAATCGTTTCTTTATTGGTGCTGATCCGATCCCCGGACGATACTGGAGAGGATTGGACGCCCGTTACGATGATTTTGCCGTTTTCGGGAAAGTTCTTTCTTCGGTTCAGATCAATGCGCTTGCGCACGACACCATTCCCCAGCCACCCAAAGCAATTCCTTATGTGTTTGAAGCTGAAGATTACCCGGCTGAGAATTGGGTAAACGGAACTGAAGATACGATCACGTATTCCTCCTATTCTGCTGTTCCCGATGAAGTTCCATCAGCCTTGCATACGTTGAATTGCGGCATAATCCCCGGAGAAGGAGCGCTAACAATATGGGCAAGAATAAAAACGGATATAAAAGTTTTGAATCCTCTCTGGACAAAAATCAATACACTGCCCTGGCATGTTTCCGACAGTATAATGCCTGCAACAGGCTGGCAATGGGTTCCGGTTGCGAGTGGCAACCTTGCTGAAGATAATCATTTCTTCTCCCTGGCAGCAGGAGCTTCCAACTTAAAAATTGATAAGCTGCTGGGAACTTTTGACTTTACTTATGATCCAAACATTCTTTATTCAAAAACAGATACAATTGCTCCCGGCATCCCTTTAAGTCTAGCTTCAAGCGCGACCACAAACTCATCAACAAAACTGAATTGGAAACGTTCGGTTGATAATATCCTGGTAACAGCGTATGATATTCTTTCAAACGGAAGGGTAATTGCATCTGCCAGCGACACCACAATTACATTAAAACTGCTCTCAGCTACGTCTTATTCCTTTACGGTCAGGGCAAGGGATGCAGCGGGTAATATTTCTGATATTTCACAACCGCTCGCAGTATCTACGCCGGCACTGATTTTTACAGTCGATTTCAACGCTTCAAAACAGACTATTCATCACTTTGGTGCTTCGGATGCATGGTCGGTGGAAATAATTGGGGAAAAATGGCCGGTGGAAAAAAGAGAAGCCATTGCACGCTACTTTTTTAGCAAACAAACGGATCAGGATGGAAATCCCAAAGGAATCGGACTTTCGATGTGGAGGGTAAATATCGGGGAAGGAAGTGCCGATCAACCATCCAGTGGTTACAGCAGCGGATACTGGCATCGCGAAACCCAGAGTTTTCTGAATCCCGACGGTAGCTATAACTGGAATAAACAGCAAGGCACACAATGGTTTATGAATAAAGCAAAGGAATATGGAGTGAATTACTTCACCGGATGGCTTAATTCGCCTCCTTTCTTTATGACAAAAAACGGCTACACGTTCCGTACCTCTTCTGTTTCGTCCTATAACCTGGATCCATCAAATTATACCAAGTTTGGTGAGTTTCTGGCCAATGTTGCAAAGCATTTCCAGGATGCAGGAACTCCTTTCAGTTTCATCAGCCCTATTAACGAACCGCAATGGGGCTGGAGCGCTGAAGTTGGATCTGCCAGCCAGTCGGGGTCATATTGCACAAACGCAGAAGCCGCAGGAGTTGTAAAAGCAATAAATGCCCAGTTTGAACTGAAAGGTACAGATACTAAATTATTGATTCCTGAAGCCGGCGGTTTAAATTACCTGAGCAGGACTACCAGTGATGCAAATACTTCGAACCAGGTAACTGCTTTCTGGGGAAAGGCAAGCTCAAACTATGTTGGCAACCTCAGCCGCGTGACCAATTATGTAGCCGGCCATTCGTACTTTATAAACGGGAATGCAACTACAGCAGTAACCGAGAGGCAAACTCTGGTTACTAAAATGAAAGCTGTGAATTCGGCTCTTGAGTTCTGGCAAACCGAATTCTCCATTCTCGAAGATGGGTATGCTGACGGTAAAACTGAACTGGTACCGATGGATTATTCCATTTGGCTTTCAAGGGTTATCCATTTTGATCTCGTTGAAGCAAATTGTACAGGATGGTCTTTCTGGTCATCACTTAGTCGCCCTGGTGTTGTTGATCATGCTTACCGCTTTGCCCTCATCAACTGGTATCCGAATGCCGAGAGCAGGGCAGCATGTACTGATGGCGATTTTAGTGTATCAAAAAATCTCTGGACATTAGGAAACTATAGCCTGTTTATTCAGCCAGGTTACAAACGTGTGAATGTAACCCGTTCCGATGGACTTACCTCAATAACTGCAGCCTACGGGCAAATGGCCTCAGCATATCTGAGTTCCTCAGCTGATACGCTTGTTATGGTATTGATCAACTACAGTGAATATGACCAGCAATTCAATCTGAACCTTTCAAATATTCCTGCCAACTTTGTACTGGAAAAACTGAAACCCTATATAACCTCAGCTACTGATGATCTGAAATCATATCCGGAAATCAGCGCACTGTCACCGGTTTACCTGAAAGCCCGTTCTATAACAACATTGGTGGGAGTTAATGAAAACGCTGTTCATACCTCTCTGAAACCCCAAAATACTTCCGGAACGTCAGTTAAAATATATCCGAATCCGGCATCCGATTTTGTGCAAATTGAAAGTGGACAACCGGGCCTCATGCAGATAAAACTATTCGATGTATCAGGTACCAAACTGAAATCGCTTAATACTGTCAGTGGTAAAACTACTATACCGGTAAAAGATCTGAAACCCGGCTCTTACTTCATATCTGTTGAACATGCCGGCACCGTTGAATCTCACAGCTTAATTATTATCCGTTAATACGCCTGATCATGAAATTTAAATCTGTTTTTTCCTTACTTCTTTTTCTTCTGATTGCCTTTCAGCTTAAAGCACAGCCAGCCCGCATCCGGCAGAATTTTGATGATCAATGGAAATTTAATCTTGGTGATGTTCACGCAGCCAGGAATCCGGAATACAATGATGCATCCTGGAGAATTCTGAACCTCCCTCACGACTGGAATATAGAACTCCCTTTCGACACAAAATGGGCCAGTTCAACAGCCTATCTTCCTTCCGGAATCGGGTGGTACAGGAAATCTTTTGAAGTACCGGATTCTTACAAAGAGAAGGTTGTCAGCATCCTTTTCGACGGCGTTTATAACAACAGCGATGTATGGATTAACGGGCATCACCTGGGGAAACGACCTTCAGGATACACCAGCTTTTCTTATGATCTTACACCCTATCTGATTCCGGGAAAAACGAA
>JAIFMH010000100.1 GCA_020048595.1 Bacteroidota bacterium
AAAGCGCTTCCAGTACTTTTTCCATTTTTATGCCCCGCGAACCTTTTACAAGTATAGTATACTCTTTGATTTGCTGCTCCTGTAACCATAGGCGGGCTTCGTCCGAAGTGGGGAAACAGGTAAACCTTCCTTTGGCTGCATTTGTAAAATCTGGTCCTACCAGTACAACTTTATCAAATCCTGATTCTGCTATTAGATCAACAATAGCAAGGTGTTCAGCCGGGCTTTCATCACCAAGTTCAAGCATATCTCCCAGGATCAACATTTTATTCGGCATTTTCATCTGAGCAAAATTTTCGATTGCCACCTGCATGCTTGTCGGGTTGGCATTGTATGCATCCAGAATTATTGCATTTTTTGCCGTTTTCATTGCCTGCGACCGACTGTTCGAAGGGAAATAATTATTGATAGCTGCTCTGATATGGGCTGGGGAAACTTTAAAAAATGTACCGATACATATAGCTGCCAGTACGTTTTCGGAATTATAATTACCCACCAGGTTTGTTTCAATCGGAATTTTCCCGGATTCTGTTATCCAGTTCATTTTTAGGGTTGTGGTACTTTCAGCTATGCTGCCATAAGTTTCAACACCTTCGTGATTTCCATAAAATATACAGTTCATTCCTGCTGTAAGTTTTACCAGCAAAGGATTTTCTGCATTTACAAAAACAGTTCCATTTGATTTGCGCAGCCAGGCGTAAAGTTCATTTTTAGCTTTTATAACACCTTCGTATCCTCCAAAACCACCAAGATGTGCCCGCCCGATATTGGTGATCATTCCATGTGTAGGTTCAGCAATACGGCAATAATTTTCAATTTCTGCCTGGTGATTGGCACCCATTTCAATAATTGCAACCTGTGTTTCATCTGCAATATTCAATAAAGTGAGTGGAACACCTATATGATTATTCAGGTTGCCTTTGGTAGCCGTTACATTAAATTGCTTACTCAACACAGCATTAATCAGCTCTTTGGTGGTGGTTTTACCATTACTTCCTGTGATGGCGATAACGGGAATATCAAATTTCCGGCGGTGAAAAAGTGCCAGTTGCTGCAATGCCTCAAGAACGTCATTTACCAGCAAGGTTTTAGGCCCGGAATACGCCACATCATCAATTACTGCGAAAGCCGCACCTGCATCCAATGCAGTTGCAGCGTATTTATTCCCGTCGAAGTTATCGCCTTTCAGTGCAAAAAACAGGCAACCCGGTAATATCTGCCGTGAATCAGTGGATACGGACCTGTGCTCCAGGTAAATAGTATATAAATCTTCAATGGAAATAATCATGTGTGCTCTTATGTTAGGTAGTTGCAAATTACTTAAAATAAAAAACCCATCCGTATCAGGGATGGGTTTTTTTATAAACAAAATTAGTTTTTCTATTTACCGGGTGCTGAGCCGCCTACGCTTCCCATTGCACAACGGAATCCAATGTAGTTTGTCGACATTTTTTCGTCGAGTGAGCGACGGGCTGCCGGGCTCAGATAGAAAGCCGGATCGCGCCATGAACCTCCTTTATAAACGCGGGAGTGATCGCTGATGAGGGACGAAAGACCATATTCATACATTTTATCTGTTGAAGTAACGCCTTCTTCTGCAGGAGCCATCCAGTCAACACCAGCCAACGATTGATAATCACCGTCGAGGTAGTTGATATTATCAGCTTTGCGATAGTTGATGCGTCCCATAGCTTCTTCTTCTGTTACCGAACGGTATTTTATACGTCCGAGACTATCCTTGGGTACCAGGTATCCTTGTCCGTCTGTCTGACGTGTCTGGAAAGTATTTCCACGGAAAGGAGCAAAGTCATTAACATCTTCGAAACTTAACGGGCGGTAAACGTCCATTACCCATTCGGCAACATTGCCGGCCATATTGTAGAGATTATAATCATTTGGCCAGTATGAACCCACTTCGGCAGGAATTTCGGCACCGTCATTCAGGTTGCCGGCAACTCCCATATAGTCACCGCGGCCACGTTTAAAGTTAGCCACATAGCTGCCGTAGAATTTGCTTTCGTCGGTGCGTAAAACAGTACCGTTCCAGGGGTAGATACGACGTTCGACAACGCGCTCAAAATGAGTATTGCCAATAAGTCCATATGCTGCAAATTCCCATTCAGCTTCCGTCGGGAGCCTGTATTTCGGTAAAAGTATTCCATCTTCAAGACGAACCCTGCGTTCACCGGTTCCGTTTGGATTGAGGTCACGCATTGGTTTGTTCACTAAGCCGGTATATTGACCTGCAAGGTATGCTTCTGTATTAAAGTTATTTTCATCTTTTTGTGCCGGATCAAGTTCCAGAACGCCATACTCAACAAGCAGCATTTCGTTAACACGGTCGGTACGCCACAAACAGTAATCGTTAGCCTGTATCCAGCTTACGCCTACAACAGGGTAGTTTCTGTAAGCAGGGTGCCGCAGGTAGGTTTCTACCAGCGGTTCGTTGTAACCTAGTTTTTCGCGCCATACAAGAGTATCAGGCAATGCTTTCATGTAAACCTGCGGATAGCTTGTTCCGAATACACGGCTTAGCCAGTACAGATATTCTACATAATCAAGGTTGGCAACTTCGGTTTCATCCATGTAAAAACTGGGAATGGTAACCCTGCGCGGGATATTATTCCATTCATACATCGGGTCGTCGCTGATTCGGCCCATTGTAAAGGTGCCGCCTTCAATAAATACAAGTCCCGGACCTGTGGTTTGTGCCTGAAAATCTGCAACTTCGAAACCACCATTCTTGGGGTCATTGTATTTCCACCCTGTGGTGCGTGATTCTTCTTTCCCTCCGAATTTTGAACAGGAAGCCAGGAGTGCAATTGTTGCTGCAAACAATACTTTTGAAGCTATTTTGCCGTAGTTAGACATCTCTTTTAATGGTTTGTTTGGGTATTAACTAAAAACTGGGGCAATTTATTGCCTTATACTTAAATTCTTTTTTTAAACATGGCAGATACCAGACGAAAGATACCTCATGAGAACCGCCTGCAGGCATTCCCATTTGCGATAACGTAAAGTCAAAACTATATCCGATTTTAAACTGTGGTTGTTGAAATCCCAGTAGTACAATTAACGCATCCGGATTCTCAAAATTGTGCCGGAGCCATAAACCTGTAACAAAAGGGTAAAAATTAAAGTTCAGCCCGGTGTTCAACTGGTGAAATTCACCTTGTTGCATATAAACTAAATTTGGCGACAGCGAGAAGTTATCATTCTCCCGTCCTGCCAGTTCCTGTTTCAGATTAAATATCCCTCCTGCATGAATGGTGAACCGCGTTGCCAGGCGACTGATATTCCCCTGGTAAAAACCCAGGTCAGGATTGGTAATATGGTGAGCTGCAATACCAAGGTAAAACCTTTCATCGTATCCAAGTACCATCCCGGTAGAAAAATCAACATCCCCAACATTTAATTCGGCGGGTTGCTGTTCGTAGCCTGATACTATTTCGCCTGTGCCCGGAACTATCATATCTTCAAAAACAAGTTCCTCCCAGTTGAGCCGGTATTGATAATACCCTGCCTGCAAGGCCGCATTCATCCTGAGTTTCTCTGTTATTTTTAAATGATATGAATACACGGCATTGGCTGAAAATGAGGCTAACGGACCGGTCATATCCGAAGTGGCAATCAATGCCATGCCACCTGAAAGCGCATCTACATACATATCGGCAGCAGCATTGTAGGTAACATAGCTTCCTCCTAACGAAGGATACTGGTTGCGGTAGTTTAACGCTACACGCGGACAGATAATGTTTCCGGCCAGGGCTGGATTAAGATATACGGGATTGGCATAAAACTGGGAAAATGCTGCATCCTGCGCCGAAACATGTGTAACGGCACATAGGAAACTCCCTAATAACAATATGGCAGCAGCTTTCGTATGCATAGATTTATGAGGACAATATTACAAAATAATTCCCTAAACCGGCAGGTTTTTACAAAATAAGTCAACAACCGCAATAATGAAATGTTTTTTCCGTTTTAGTTTTTATCGGCAAATGAGAGAAAAATTACCTTTTTTTACGAATCATTAACAACGCGGTTTTAAATCGAATTGCAGCTATTATTGTTATACTTCTGATAAACTGTTAAATCCAATAAATTGTTGAACAGAAAGCATATGTGTTTGAATCTGTTGCTGTTGGCATTTCTTTTGCCTATGGTTTCGTTTTCGCAGGTTCAGTATGAAAGCCGTTCAATATCCTGGAGCAAACCTTCTGTTCATGTATTAAACGATAAATTAGTCAGGAATATTTCATTTGATGGTGCATTTTATTCTGATAGCCATTCATTGCCTGTTTGGAATGAAACATTTTTTGCCGGTAATGTTTCCGAAAATATTGCTATTGATAATTGCATATTTTTACCCCTCACAAAAGACGAACTTCTACTTGTTGAAGCTTCAGGAATAAATATTCCCGATAAACTTTCTTACACAACTAGAAAAGTAATTAGTCAGAAACAAGCCGGTGTTTACCTTGAGATATTCCCTTTTATTAAGGATAAATCGACCGGACATACCGTTAAATTGTCTTCATTCCGGATTCAGTTTACGTTACAAAACCTGCGATTAAAGAGTTCCGCCAACGGCTATGCATCGAATTCAGTGCTTTCGCAGGGGAACTGGTACAAACTCGGAGTTACTCAAACTGGTATTCATGCTCTGGGGTACAATGACCTGGTGGCACTGGGAATAAATCCCGCCTCACTTGATCCGGCAAAAATCGGAATTTTTGGCAGAGGCGGTGCAATGCTTCCCGAATCCAATTCCGTATTGCGTGCCGATGATATCCCCGAAAACGCAATAGAGGTTACCGGCCAATCCGATGGTTCCTTCGATCAGGGCGACCAGGTGCTTTTTTATGCACAGGGTCCGGTTGCTTGGCAATACAATAAGGTACGCGAAGTTTGGGAGCATACTTCTCATCTGTATGCAGATACGATCAGTTATTTTCTCACTATCGACAGAGGTTCCGGAATGCGCGTTCCAACAAAGGAAAGTTCAACGGCATCTGAAACTGATATTGTGGACTCGTATGATTATTATACATTTTATGAGGAGAATAATTTCAACCTTTTAAAATCGGGGCGGCAGTGGTTTGCCCAGATTTTTGATGTTATTACAACAAGATCATTTTCGTTTGATATTCCTGCGCTGGCTTCGGGTGGCGAAGTTAAAGTCCGTTCGGTGACTGCTGCAAAATCATTGGTTTCCAGCTCATTTGATTTTTCAATTGGCACCCAGTCGTGGACTGCTATACATTCAGCTGTTTCTTCATACAAGGATAGTCCCGTTGCTTCAGGTGCAACAGCATATAAATCCTTACAATCAGTTTCCCTGCCTGTTAAAATTGATGTACGGTACAATAAAACAACCACTTCAGCCGCAGGATATCTCGATTTACTTGATGTTAATGCCCGGTGTGATCTTCGTTTTACAGGCGGACAGCTTTCTTTCCGCGACAGCCGCTCTGCCAAAGCCGGTCATATTGCTCAGTATCATATGCGTGATGCAGCCGAAAAAAAAGTGAAAGTATGGGAAGTTACAGATCCGGTTAAAGCTACCGCTATTATTACAGCAGTAAGTGGAAACGATTTGGTATTCAGCCTTCCGTCAGATACCATCAGGCAATTTGTTGCTTTTAGTGACAATGACATTAAGAAACCAGCATCCGTTAAGAAAATACAGAATCAAAACCTGCATGCTTCAGCCGGTGCCGATATGATTATTCTTGCGCCGCAAGTGTTTATGCCTCAGGCAATCCGGCTGGCTACCTTTCATGCCAATGCTTCCGACTTAAATGTATTGGTTCTTGATCCGGTCACTATTTATAATGAATTTTCCTCCGGTACCACGGATATTACTGCAATCAGGGATTTCATGAAAATGCTTTATGACAGATCTTCATCAAACAATATGCCTCAATATCTGCTCCTGTTTGGTGACGCATCCTACGATTATAAAGATAAAATAGCCGACAATACCAACTTTATTCCTGCATGGCAATCACCTGAATCATACAGCCCTATAAGTTCTCTTGTGTCGGATGATTATTACGGAATGCTCGATGACAACGAAGGATTATCGTACACGGATATTATTGACATTGGAATAGGGCGTTTGCCCGTAAAAACTGCTGAAGAAGCGGAGCAGGTTGTTGATAAAATAATTCACTATGCAGTTCCTGCAACTGAAACGTCGGGAGATTGGCAAAATATTATCACTTTCGTTGCCGATGATGAAGATTACAATGAACATATTTCGCAGGCAGAGCAAATGGCTTTGAATATCGAAAATAACTATTCCGAAATAAACCTGGATAAAATTTACCTCGACTCTTATGTTCAGGTAGCAGCCCCGGTCGGGAACCGTTATCCGGAAGTGAACGACGCTATCACCCAACGGGTCGAAAAAGGAAGCCTCATTCTTAATTACACAGGCCATGGAGGCGAAACCGGATGGGCTCACGAAGAGGTGATAACCGTTAATACTATTACCAACTGGTCTAATTTCAATAATCTTCCTGTATTTGTTACGGCTACCTGCGAATTCAGCCGCTATGATGATCCGGTCAGGCATTCGGCTGGTGAATATGTGCTCACAAATCCGAAAGGCGGTGGCATTGCCTTATTTACAACCACACGGCCGACTTATGGAACGCCAAATTTTGAGCTTAATAAAAAATTCTACCAATACGCTCTGAGTAAACCGGATGGACAACGACTGCGGATGGGTGATATTATAATGCGTTCGAAACGTGATAAAGGCTCGAATGAAAACGGCCGGAAATATGTTCTTCTGGGAGATCCGGCCATGCATATCAAATTTCCATCATTCCAGGTAATCACACAATCAGTTAACGACCGCATGCCGGGCAACGGAGCCGATACATTGAAAGCATTTATGGAAGTAAAAATTGAAGGTTTTATAGCTGACGACCAGGGAAACCTGGTTGCCGATTTTAACGGCACCGTATTCCCTTCGGTGTACGACAAGTCAGTAAACCTTAAAACACTTGCAAATGACGGTGGTTCCGAATATTCCTTCAGCATACGTAAAAACCTTCTTTATAAAGGGAAAGTAAATGTGAGTGGCGGGAAATTCAGTTTCACTTTCGTCGTACCTAAAGATATTGCCTATAGTTTTGATTCGGGAAAGATAAGTTACTATGCTACCGATGGAGAGCGTGATGCCAGCGGATCCTTTACGGATATAATAATAGGTGGTTCTTCGGAACCGGAGAACAGTGATAACAGCGGTCCTGAAATCAGTTTATACATGAATACACTTCAGTTTCGTGATGGCGGGATTACCGATCAGAATGCAGATCTGCTTGCCATTGTGAGCGATGAAAACGGCATTAATACCATCGGAAACGGAATTGGCCACGATATTACAGCAGTGTTGGACGGCAATACTTCTGAACCCTTTATTTTAAATGATTTTTACGAATCGGATATAAACACCTATAAAAGCGGAAACATCTTGTTCCCGTTTTCAATGCTTACTCCGGGCAAACATACTTTAACCGTGAAAGTATGGGATGTGTTTAATAACTCATCCGAAGCCGAAATTAATTTTGAAGTTTACTCTTCCGAAGAATTTGTGATCTCAAATACTTACAATTATCCAAACCCGTTTAAGGATTATACTGACATTGTTTTTGAACATAATCAGCAAAATGTTGAGTTCGACATGCGTGCCGAAATATATTCCATTACCGGGCAACTGGTGAGAGTGATTGAACAAACATCGGCTCAGAATGGTTCTGTTAGCAATCCATTGCGGTGGGACGGCCTTGGTGAACAAGGCAGTAAAGTTCCGCCGGGGATTTATGTATATAACCTGGTTATCCGGACATCAGGCGGGCTTAACACACAAACATCAGGCAAAATGATCTTCCAAAAAATAATTCATTGATAATTGAATTTGTTTTATGCGAAAATACCAGACAATATATACTACTCTCCTGATTTTGGTTATAGCTCCTTTGGTGCTGTCGGGGCAGGGTATTCAAAAGAAAGTGGTTCTTAACTGGAAAGGTGTACAATCCATCCAGGGGATTAACTATGAATCATTTAACGCATTATGTGCCGATGGCATATCGAACAATGCTGCTAAAAATTATACTCCCATCTATTCCGAAAAGTTCAGATTACCGGCTAATGCCGGAAGTTGCGATATTATTGTAACGCATACGGAATGGGAACAAGTGAGTGATTCACTGCTTAATTTGCTCACCTATCCGCTTCAACCGGATGAAACTCTCACTCCGGTAATTGAAACAGGCACCGAAAGAGGAGTCACCATGGCCATGCTTTCGCTGGTTCCGGTTGTTAAAAATCCTGAAGGAGGCATAATGCGTCTCAAATCATTTACCATCGATCTGGTTTATGTTCCTGCTAAATCAACAGCTTCAGAGTTGAAATCAGCAAATTATTCGGCTCATTCAGTTCTGGCACAGGGGAATTGGTATAAGATTCAGCTAAATAAAACAGGTGTCTATAAAGTTACGTATGCTGATATTAAGGCAATGGGTGTGGATATGGCAACTGTTATTCCGGATAAAATAAGGTTATTTGGTAACGGTGGCGGACCTTTACCTGAAGCAAACAGCATCAGCCGGTATGATGACCTTACCGAAAATGCAATCCGTGTAGTAACTGCTGCACAGGGTGTTTTCGCTTCAGGTGATTATATTCTTTTTTATGGTACTGCTCCCAACAAAATAACGTATAATAAGACTGCCCGCAAATTTGAACACACGCTTCATCTTTATTCGGATTACACTTATTATTTCCTCAATTTCGACGGAGGAACAGGATTGAGGATTGAAGAACAGGCACAGTCGAAGCTTTTGCCAACCTATACCAGTACCAGTTTTACGGAAGGCGTATTTTACGAAAAAGATCTGTTGAATTTTATTAATTCCGGCAAAGACTGGTTTGGAGAACGTATGGATGCCGGCAGCCCGGTTTTTGAACTTCCTGAATTTACATTCCCAAATGTAGCTGCAGGTAAGCAATCATCGATACGGTACAGGGTAGCAGCAAAAGCGTTAACAACAACAACTTTCACTGTTAGTGTAAACGGGGTTCCTGTAGGATCACCATCCTGCGGGACTTCCAGCATGTACACTTATGCTACCGATCGAATTGAAACAAAGTCATTTTCCACCGAAACGGATAAAGTAAAAGTATCTCTTCGCTATAATGGAACAGGCTCTTCATTAGGCTGGCTCGATTGGGTAGAATTAAATGTGCCCCGCGAACTCAGATTTACCAGTGGCCAGATGTCCTTCGCTGATCCCCTTTCAGCAACTGCCGGAACTGTTACCGAATTTCAACTTCAGGCTTCATCGGCGAATGTTACCATTTGGGAAGTAACCAATCCGGTTAAAGTGAAACATATTGATGCAACTCTCAAGGGCAGCATGAGTAGTTTTATTTTAAATACCGACACATTAAGGCAGTTTGTTGCCTGGGATAATACATCATTTTTATCAGCAACATTTACAGAGAAAGTAATTAACCAGGATTTACATGGAATTGCCTCCACCGATATGCTTATTGTTACCCATAAGGATTTCCTGGATCAGGCAAACAGGCTTGCGCAGCATCACCGGAGCTTTGATGGATTCCACGTAACGGTAGCAACCAACGAACAGATTTATAACGAATTTTCGTCGGGAGCGCCTGACGTAACTGCCATACGTGATTTTGCCCGCCTGTTATACCAGAAGCCGGCATCCGGCAAAAAACTCAGGTACCTGCTCATGTTCGGTGATGGCTCTTTTGATTTTAAGGATCGTGTTCCGGCTAATACAAACCGAGTGCTTACGTTTCAGACCAAAGAATCTCTGAATGCAGTTTATTCCTTTGCAAGTGATGATTTCTTTTGTTTGCTTGATGCAAACGAAGGAAATGATGCTGTTGGCCTGATGGATATCGGGGTAGGGCGTTTCCCTGTAAGTACGGTTTCACAGGCGGTAAATGCAGTTGATAAAAGCATATTCTATGCTACCAACAGCGAGGCATCGCTGGGCGATTGGCGCAACAAGTTATGCTTTGTGGCCGATGATGGGAATAGTAACACACATTTTCGCCAGGTTGAAAAGCAAATTTGTCCGCTAATCGAAAGCATTGCTCCTGTATATAATATAAACAAATTATATATCGATGCCTTTAAACAAGTGGCAACTCCCGGCGGGGAAAGATGCCCGGATGTAAATACCGCCATTGGCACAAATGTGGAAAACGGTGTTCTCCTGGTGAATTATACCGGCCACGGCGGTGAAACAGGATGGGCCGAAGAAGGAATTCTTACCGTTAATGAAATCACTTCCTGGACCAACTACAGCAATATGCCTGTTTTTATGACGGCAACCTGCGAATTCAGCAGGTACGATGATCCTGCCCGGGTTTCGGCTGGTGAGCATGTATTTTTAAACCAGGTGGGTGGCGGCATTGCTTTGTTTACCACTACACGGCTTGCGAATGCAGGCACAAATATCGAGTTGACCCTTTATTTTTACGACACTCTTTTCTCAAAGCATAATGGTGAATATCCACGTTTTGGCGATGTTATCGCACATGCTAAAAATAAGATGGGCAGTTACGATGCTACGCTCATACGTAACTTTGTTTTGCTTGGCAATCCCGCATTACGACTTGCATATCCTGAATATAATGTGATCACAACTCATATAAACGGAAATATTCCGGATCAGAATATGGATACCTTAACCGCTATGATGCCGGTTGAAATAAAAGGTATTGTAGCTGATGCATCCGGAAATAAGCAAGCTGGATTTACGGGTGAAATTGAAGTGAAAGTTTTTGACAAAGTCCGTACTCTCATGACCTTAGGTTCCGAGCCGGGCGACTATCCTGCCAACTATACCGTTCAGGATAATTATATTTACCAGGGCAGGGCTACGGTTACAAACGGTGATTTTACCATAAAATTTATTGTGCCACGCGACATCGATTACAGCTTCGGGCAGGGTAAAATTTCATATTATGCCCACAATGGAATTATAGATGCCAATGGGTTTACCAAACAATTTATTATCGGGGGGTCAGGAGATGAAAATGCTGATATTCTGGGTCCACAGATTTCGTTGTTTATGGATAGCCAGGATTTTAAAGACGGAGGAATTACCAGTGAAAATCCTTTATTGCTGGCAAAACTCAGCGACGCGAGTGGTATCAATACCATCAGCAATGCCATAGGTCATGATATTGTTGCTACTATTGACGGCGATAATTCATCATCTATAGTGTTGAATAGTTTTTATAATGCCGATCTCGATAGCTATACTTCCGGATTGGTATCATACAAATTCTCACATCTTGCTGCCGGAAAGCATACGCTTACTCTTAAGGCGTGGGATGTTTTTAATAATTCGTCGGAAACCACAATCAGTTTTACGGTGAATCCTGACATGCAGATCACCATTACCAATATGAATGTTTATCCAAATCCTTTTGTGGATGAAGAGGTTAAAGTTGACTTTGAAACCAATCTTTTTGATTCGCAGATTGAGGCTTATCTCGAAATATTTAATATTAACGGGTCCTTAGTCAGTAAAACCGAAAGCAAGGTTTTTCTCTCACAAGGAAACACGGCAAGCCAGTTAACCTGGGACGGCCGTACTGTTTCCGGAACACCTGTGCCACCCGGCGTTTACCTGATCAGTGTAAGAGCTGGCAACGGCAATTCCGGAACTGTAAAAGCAAGCAGACTGGTGAAAGTGAAATAGATAACATCAATTTTATGCCTGGCAGGATTAGCATTGAGATACTACTGAAGAAGCCAATATTAAAGATGGTGACTACTAACAATAGCCCGTTACTAATTTTCAATAGTCTGAATATCAACAATATATAAAATCAGACTTTTGCGGCCTAATCTGCTGATAATCTGCGATATATTGTTTTGCGTCTTTGCGGTAAATAAAAATCTAACGGAGTATTGTACTAAAGCAAGCCTGAAAAATATAATCTCAATCTGATTCCTGAATAATACTCCTGAAACTTTCTAATGACCCTTGTTCGGCAATAATGCAACCATTTCTTTAAATCCTTCAAACCATTAATTTTCACTTACTTTCTTCATAAAAACACACATTCGTGCAATAACATTTTATAATCACCGTTACTAATTCGGATAATAATAATAAGTAAATTCGCGACTTTATTTTTTAAACCTTATGACATCCCAAAAACAAACATTTCTTACAATTTTTCTGCTGATAGCATTATTCTTCACAGCACATGCTCAATCAATTTTGAAATCGGCAGCAAGTAGTTCATCGTCAACTCCTGATAATTATATTGGTCAGTTTAACCCGATTACCACTGCAGTTCCATTCCTGATGATAGCTCCTGATGCCCGCGGAGGTTCCATGGGCGATGCCGGGGTATCTTCTGAGCCGGATGCCTATTCAATGCATTACAATCCGGCAAAATACGCCTTTATCAAAAAAGAGATGGGTGTAGGGATTTCATACAGCCCATGGCTTAAAGGTCTTACCAATGATATTAACCTTGCTTATGTAAGTGCATTCAGGCGTATTGATAAAACATCTGCTGTTGCTATGTCACTGCGCTATTTCAGTCTTGGCGGTATTACTTTCACTGATGGCAACGGATGGGTGATCGGCGACTACAATCCCAATGAGTTTGCTATTGATGCTACATATGCACGTCTGCTTACATCCAGTCTTTCGATGGGTATCGCTGCAAGGTATATACATTCAAATCTCACACAAGGCCAGGATGTTGGCGGAAATGCCACCAAGCCAGGTAATTCGGTTGCTGCCGATGTGTCTATTTTCCAGCGTTTCCCGGTTGAATTTGATAAAATTGAAGGTAACTTTTCGTGGGGAATGAATATTTCAAACATCGGTACAAAGATTTCGTACAGCGATGATAACACACGTAAAGATTTTATACCTACCAATCTGAAAATCGGTCCTACTCTTACACTTAATTTCGACGACTACAACCAGATGTCGTTCATGGCTGATTTTAATAAATTACTTGTTCCTACAAACGCTATTACAAGTGGCGATACCATTATCAGCGGGATGGATCCTAATGTTTCCGTTCCTGTTGGTATGATCCATTCATTTTACGATGCTCCAGGTGGATTTTCGGAAGAGATGGCCGAAATAAACTTTTCGATAGGTACTGAATACTGGTATGCACAACAGTTTGCGCTCAGAGGAGGTTTCTTTTATGAAAACGTGAACAAAGGCAACCGTAAGTTTTTTACTCTGGGAGCTGGTTTCCGTTACAATATTCTGGGTATAGATTTCTCGTACCTTATCCCACTTGAAACACAGAATCCTCTTGAACATACTTTAAGGTTCTCACTGCTGATCAATTTTGACGCTCCGAATGTGAGGTAAGTATTTCCTATATAATATCACTGATGTCCGGGTAAATTTGATTAAAAGCGCTGTAATGCCCTATACATCTCGTCCCTACGGGACTTTTTACCTGAGGGGGTTACTTTTTATTCTACCAATATACCGTCCCTACGGGACTGTCCCGTTAGGGACAACATATTGGTAGAAAGTAAATTACATATTGGTTCTTAGTCCCGTAGGGACGAGATATAATTTTAACCGGACACCAATGATAAAATATATACGAAAGGGTTGCCCGGTAAAGGCAACCTTTTTTTATGCCGGAATTTCTTTTGCAGGGTAATATATAGGATCTGATTTTAAAGTTGTGGCTTAAATAGTAAATTGCTGTTTTGTAGTATCTTGATCTTGCAATGGATTCAGGATTGATCTCTTTCTCTACTTTTGAATTCAACAAAAGAAAGTAAAACAAAATCAACTATACAAAATCTAATTTATTTTCACTTTTTCTTTTCTTTCGGCTTGGCACAAGAGAATGAAAAGGTCTAGGCTTTATATAAATTTCACCAAGATGTAGGATCTTCTTTTATGATAAATCATTCGGGTTTAGGACCGGCATAAGAAAAATGCGTTAGCGGTTCTTGACGGAGGTATGTGCGTATGGCAAGTGCGTAGCAATACACAGCAACTACAAATGCCATTTTTTGTTGCTTTTTGATCAAGCAAAAAGCAAGAAAATTAAGATAAGAAAGTTGTTTTCTTTGTCCTTTTGCCTTGATGCAAAAGTACCAACTTAGCGAAGCGATCTCATGCACACCATTAAAATCAAACAAGACGTGCATAAAAGATCAAGGCTCTATAGAATTTTAGTGTTTTTCTATGTCAGTTTTTTTGCCACGCCACGCAAGCCGTTCGCCATCAAATTTTTAGCCACTATCCGATTTTTGGGATATGGCTCACTTCTGCATGGCTTGCTATGCCCTGCGCACAAAAAACCTTCCTTGAAAAACTACTGAAATTCTATAAGGCCGGTCCCTTTATACAGATAATGTAGCTACATTCAAAATCCCCGCTCCAGAATGTTGCCCAAAAGCATAAATTTCCGCAGAAAGGACCGGCATAAGAAAAATGCGTTAGCGGTTCTTGACGGAGGTATGTGCGTATGGCAAGTGCGTAGCAATACACAGCAACTACAAATGCC
>JAIFMH010000042.1 GCA_020048595.1 Bacteroidota bacterium
TCCATATCAAGCACTTTTAAATAATATACTCTAGCCTGCTTGAAATCATTGCGCTTTTCATAGATTAAACCGAGTTGCAGCGATGAATTAGCGGCAAAGTAATAGGACAATTTCTCCCCATTCTTTATTGTTCTGGTATAATAAGGTATAGCCTCGTCTATTTTTCCCCAGTTATGATTTATCCGACCAAGCCGGTATGTATATTCGAGTCCGGATTTACTGTCATTGGTTTTGAACCCTTCCAGTTCCTGTTTTGCACGGGCATAATAACCGCCATCGAATAGAAGTCGTGACTTTAATAATTGCAAGTCTGGTGTGATGTTTTTATTGGCAAAAACTAATGCTTCCCGGTCGTTGTCAACCTGGGTGTTACCTCTCAGTTTAATGCGCTCAATATAAACTTCATATTGTTTTTTATCGTTCTGAATCAAATAAAACCATGCCAGGTGCATATAAGCTGATCGGATGTAATTTTTTCCTTTAAAACTTCCCAGGAAATTTAACAATGGGTAACATGCATCCTTATCAAGCCGGTTAAGTTTTGCTACGCCCAACATATAATTTAAGTAATGGAAGGGATACCTGTCAACTGTTCGCGGCCTATCGGTGAGTAGTTTAATCACTTTGTCGTTTTCACCTGCTCTTGAATAAATATTTGCGAGTGAATAAATCAACAATGGACTCTCATTAATTATTGACATCAGAGGAGGGGAAACATTTAATTCTTTAGCCAGTTCAAGTGCTCCAGGTGTATCTGCAGAAAGATTCAGTGTTACAAAAGTGAGAAGAAAAGCAGTTTCGGGTAATAGAAAGCTAAGTTGCGGATCGGAGACTAACTGGAGATATGCTTCTTTTATTTCGGAATTGCCTTCGGGAATGGTGCCTTCGAATTTGAGTGAGCGCACAGCCCAGCGGTATTTTGCCGGCACCGTGCCTATCAGTGAATGTAATATTCCCAATCCAGCCTTATTCATGGCAAAATCGGGATATTTTCGTTTGTTTTCAATCAGAATGCGATATGCTCTGTTTATATCCAGACTTGCATTTACATATTCTCCAAACTTTATCCTGGCCACTCCTGATTGCAAATAAATGAGCGACTGACTATACAGGAACCAGGGCGAGTCCTTCCCGTCTCGTGCCAATTTCTGGAGCCGGGCTTCCTTATTGTTTTTTAAATGAATAAAATCTTTCTCCTCTTCACCTATCAACACCTTCAGGAAGTCGATATAATTTTCAATAATATAGGGTACCTGATTATCAGGATTAAGTTTTTTCTCCGATCGCATTCTGGTGCCGGCTTGTTCAAATTTAAGGCACATCATTTCTGTATATGCCTTTTTACAATTATCATTAAAATTAAATGAAGCTTCAGCCGAAATGGAAACTAGGAATAAAATAAAGAGAAAAATTGATTGTTTCATTGAAAATGCTTCAAGTCTTAGAATGTAATTATTCAGCAAAAATCCGAAATATTAGTTTATAAATCCCTGTAGAATTAAAAAAGAGGGAACTTAAATTTTGGAGACGTTCATTATTATGGTGATCAAATCAGAAACAAATTGTTTTAGAATTCTATTTTTTAATCGTCGATTAGAAATATGATGTAACAAAGATTTGGGCAATAATTGATTTTTAATTCAATGGGAAACGAAAAAAGTGATAAATGATTTTCTGACGGAATGAAAAGAAATTCGGAAATTGTCCCAAAATAGAACTCCATATTATTTTTTATCCATTCTTTTTCCCCCGCTCTGAAAATCGTTAAATGAAGAGCCGGTATTGTTTTTTAAGATCATTCCCTGGTGTTTCAGATAGCTGAAACTGAATTTGAAAAAACAAGTGTTTTTAGTTGAAAAGGCAAATGAAATCAGAAAACCTGTTTGGAAAAAGGAATTTGTTTATCGTTTTTTTTTCTTAAAGGGAATAAATTTTCCCAATATGAAATATTCCATATTGTGTACGGTATTTATTTTATAACCATGTGATTGATTGATAGATAAATAATGATTAAGGCACAATAATTGTATTTATTTGGCGACAATTAATAATAGCATTAACATTGTTAATAAATAGCCTCTCAGTAGTTGTTGCAAACTAAAATCTAAATTAACCTAAAAACCAGAATTATGAAAAAACACATGAAATTTATGCTTTACTTACTCATGGCAATGCCGGTATTTTTTATCGGATGCCAGAAGTCAGAATTAGCTGACGATTCGAATAATTCTACAACTAAAAAAGGTGCAGCAAATGTTAACACAACTGCATCACCTACATTCTGTGGCGAACAATTAGTCGCTAATTTGTATGAATATGGAAACACTGGCTCTTCATATGGTACAGTTACTGTAGCAAATGATTTAGTGAATTTGTATATTAAATATGAAGTAACCTCTGGCTATCTGGTTGCAGCCACTGCTATTTACGTAGGAACTCCCGAGGGATTAACAACATTATCTCCCGATCCATCTACCCTTGGTTCTGATGGAATTTGGCATTTTCATATTGGATCATTCCCATACAAGAATTATCCTTCTGCAACTTCTTTTACAAAAATTATTCCTTTAAATTCCTTACCTGATTGTTTTGTAATTGTAGCTTTTGCTGACATTCCTGTAGTAAGTGCACCCTATGGCTATGTTAGGGTTTCAGCTAAAGTACCTACGGCCCTTAAATCATATGGGTATTATCTGGATTATTGCAAGCAGGTTTGTGGTAGCGGTTGTGAAACAGCTTATGCTTATGGAAATGGTTTAGCAAATTGTTTCCTGAGCATTCCTGGAGTTATCTCTAATAACTGGGGTTGGTCAAATGGGCCTATAGGAGCTGGAACTTACAACTGGCCAATATATGCCGGAGCAGGACTATGCAACACTTCTAAAGGCACTTTGGTAGGTACATTGAATGTTGTATATGCTCCTCCGACTGCGACAATTACATATAGTATGGGTGCTAACGTTAAATTAAATACTACTCAGTTATATGTTGGCAACGCCATTTTGCCAATGAAAAACAATAAGTATACAACAGCCCCGGGGCAATTCCCATATAAACATGAAAACCTGAATGGAGTAAATTCAAATTCATTTACAATTAATGGATTATCAGGATCGATTTATATTGCTGCACATTCAGATGTTTGTTGGTAAACATAAATAGAGTTTAATAATAAGCTTGATTATTTTTAAAAATGAGACTGCCTTTAATGACAGTCTCGTTTTTTTTTGTGAGTGAAAAGTTAAGCGGTATTAGATTATGTTTGCTATTCACTATTTTACCTAAACTAAAAAGGCCTTCTCGTTTCTGAAAAGGCCTTTAAAAAAACTATAAGATATTTATTAGCTAAGTGAATCAGCCAATTCCTTGTCTACTAAAATACGACCACAAAACTCACAAACTATAATCTTCTTATGAAGTTTTATGTCAAGCTGACGTTGAGGTGGAATGTAACTAAAGCAACCTCCACAGGCATCGCGTTCAACCGGAACTACAGCAAGGCCATTACGTGCATTTTTACGGATACGTTTGTAAGCGATAAGCAGTCTCTCTTCAATCAGCCTTTGTTGTTGTTCTGATTTATTGTTGAGTTCTTTTTCCTCAAGTTCAGTTTCGGCAACTATATCAGTAAGTTCGCTGCGTTTGGCTTCCATGTCATTACGGCGATCGCTCAGTTCATGCTGTGCATTTTCTATTTCCTCTTTGGCCATAGTCAGCTGAGCAGAGAATTCGCGGATGCGTTTTTCAGCTAACTGGATTTCCAGATTCTGAAATTCAACTTCCTTGGTAAGTGCATCATATTCGCGGTTATTCCGGACATTATTTTGTTGCTCTTCGTAGCGTTTGATTAGACCCTGGCTTTCTTTAATTGCAAGTTGTTTGTCTGCAATCTGCTTGTCAAGCATCTCAATTTCCTGAATGTAGTTGTCAATACGGGTTTCAAGACCGGCAACTTCATCTTCAAGGTCTTCCACTTCAAGTGGCAATTCACCACGAACAATTTTTATCCGATCGATCTTCGAATCATTTTGCTGAAGGGTATATAACGCAATGAGTTTTTTCTCAATCGAAATTTCTGTTTCGTCTTTTACATGCTCAGCTGGAGCTTGAATTTCAACAGTTTCGTTTGTGGTAACAACATTTGAAGCGTTATTATTCTCTTCTCCGATTGTTTCAGCTGGTTTAGCAACACTTTTTGCCATAGCAGATTATGATGTTTTATGTTGATTTACAAATAATTAACCGGATTAGTATTGGTTCCGGAAATAAAGAGTGCAAAAGTAGTAAATTTTTTCTTTAAAAAGGTATATATCAGTTCTTTTGTGAATTGTTCACTTTCATAATGTCCAATATCAGCCAATATCATTTTATTTTCGGGTATAAAGAAGTCATGATATTTGATATCTCCGGTCATGTAAATGTCAGCACCACAGTTTATTGCATCCTTTATAAGGAAACTTCCCGAGCCGCCGCAAACTGCGATTTTTTGTATTTTTTTATTTTTTAAATTGGTATGTCTAATACATCCGATTTGAAGAATTTCTTTCACATGATTTAAAAATTCTTCTGAATCAATTGCTTGAGGAAGTGTTCCTATCATTCCAGCACCTGTGTGTTGATTTTTATTCAAAAGTGGGTAAATGTCATAAGCAACTTCTTCGTAAGGGTGTGCTTGTTTGAGAGCGGCAACAATTTCATTTTCCAGAAAGGATGGAAATATTGTTTCTATACGCAGTTCGTGTTCAGTGTGTATTTTCCCTGGTTCCCCAACAAATGGATTTGCACCTGACAAAGCCCGGAATGATCCTTCACCTGCAGAACTGAAACTGCAACTATCGTAGTTTCCAATTTGTCCGGCGCCTGCATCAAGAATAGCATCACGAACCTGATCTGCATGCGAAACCGGACAAAAGGTTACAATTTTCCTGAGTGTATCAGGAAGAGGCTTCAGTATTTCAGTATTTATAATCCCAAGTTTTGAACAGAGGAAACTGTTAACTCCTTCATAATGATTGTCGAGGTTGGTGTGAAGTGCATAAACAGCAATATTATCTCTGATAGCTCTGATAACTAACCGTTCGGTATCTGTATTGCCGGTAAGGCTTTTAATCCCTGAGAAAATCAGCGGATGATGCGATACAATAAGGTTACAGTTATTTTTAACAGCTTCATTTAAAACATGTTCTGTAATATCGAGACAGATCAAAGCACCTGTAATCTCAGTATTTTTTTCTCCGATCAGCAATCCGCAATTGTCGTAGCTTTCCTGCAAAGAGAGTGGAAATTGGGAATTCAAGTATGACGTTATTTCTGATAAGATCATGTTCTGATACGATTAAATCTGGGAATTCGTAAAAATAGAGAAAAAGTCAAATCTATACAAATTAAATGTCATTTGCATCGGGCAAAATGTATATTCCTGATCGAATTTCATTTGATCAGAATTACTTTATTTATGGCCATATAAATTTGTGAATTGCAATTTAGATTAGTCATATAATTTTGATTGTGTCTTTCATATTGTTTTGTTTGTATCTTTATCTCGTGGAAGCATTTAGATTTTTACTTTTTCCTTTTGCGATACTATACGGCTTTATTGTTAAAGTCCGGAACCTGTTATTTGACTTTAAAATACTTTCTTCCGAAAAATTTGATATTCCTGTTATTTCTGTTGGTAATCTGATTGCCGGTGGCTCAGGTAAAACTCCGATGGTAGAATATATTATCCGCTTATTGGACGCGAATGCCAATATTGCCACACTCAGCCGGGGGTATAAGCGAAAATCAAAAGGGTACAGGCTCGCTGGTGAAAACGAGACAGTTGAAACTCTGGGCGATGAACCGCTGCAATACCTTCAGAAATTCTCCCGGATTAATGTTGCCGTTTGCGAAAGCCGCAGAGAAGGTATCCGAAACCTGGTTAAAGATGTGGCTGAGCTTGATACTGTGATTCTGGATGATGCTTTTCAACACAGGTATGTAAAACCGGAATTGTCAATTTTGGTTACTGATTATTTTAAACTTTTTACAAAGGACTGGCTTTTACCATTTGGGAGGCTCCGTGAACAAATTACGGGTCGCAAACGAGCCGATATCATAGTGGTTACTAAAACACCCAGGATATTTTCCCCTATTGTCCGTAAACAGTTGCTTGAAGAAATTAAACCTTATCCCGGGCAATTGGTTTGCTTTTCGTATATTAATTACCTCCCGTTTGAACAAGTATATATTAGTAAATGCGAGTATACCGGAAAAACAGAAAATGTTTATTCAATCATTATGGTAACAGGTATTGGTAACCCTGGGCCTATGCAGGAATACTTGCACAGGTTATGCACCGATCTTGAGTTGATGGAATTCCCTGATCATCATGAATTCACCGAGAAAGACTTACTGTTGATAAAAGAAAAATTTAAGAATCTTCCAACTAAGCGAAAAATTATTGTCACTACCGAGAAGGACGCAAAACGATTGCAAAATGCCCAGGCAGAAGCTATATTAGGTAGCCTGCCAATCTTTTATACTCCAATCAATTTCGAGTTTCATCCGGCGGATAAAATGAAGTTTGATGAAGCCGTTCTTATTGCAATAAAATCAGGAACTCAAAGGAAAGGAGATCTCAGATCAGCAGATCAGTGATTGCGAACAATGAAAATACAATACTTGCAATTCCGTTAAGGGTGAAAAAAGCCACATTTACCCTTCGAAGATCATTATACTTAACAATTGTGTGCTGGTAGAATAATAAGAAGGAAAATATTCCCAGCCCTATCCAGTAAATTGTTTTAAAATCACCTATAAAACCTGCTGCAAACAGGAGCAATGCTGTAATAATGTGCAATACAAGCGACAAATTAAGTGCTCTCTTCCGGCCAAGTAGTACAGGAATGGAATGAAGATGATTTTCAAGGTCGAATTCATCATCCTGAAGAGCATAGATAATGTCAAATCCGGATACCCAGCAAAGTACTGACAATGAAATGATAATAGGAATCCAGTCGAAAGTTCCGGTTACAGCCAGGTAAGCACCGGTTGGAGCCAGGGCCAGGCCCATTCCGAGTACAAAATGTGCAAGAGCTGTAAACCGTTTGGTGAAACTATATCCTAATATGACAATAAGTGCAACAGGAGAAAGATAAAAGCAAAGCGGATTTATAAACCAGGTGGCTCCAATAAAAAGCAAAGCATTTATGATACTAAAGGCTAATGCCGATTGTTGCCTGATTTTCTGTGCAGGTATTTCCCGTTGAGCTGTGCGTGGATTTACTTCGTCAATATCTCTGTCGGCCCAGCGGTTGAAACTCATTGCAGCATTCCGGGCAAAAAGCATACTCAGTAATACTAAAGCTAAAAGTTTCCAGCTGAGAGCATCACTGTTATGAATAGTAGCAAGGGAAAATCCTAAAAGAGCAAAAGGCAGAGCAAATATTGTGTGCGCAAACTTAACGAGCGAAAGATAATTCGTTATTTTAGCACTTATTTTCTGAAATGGCATGAGTGGCTATTTTTGTTTACAAGAGGCAAAAATACACAAGGTTAGCATCATTCGTGAAATTATTTTAGGAATCCCAATTAAATTGTAATGCGCCAAAAAGTTTTTATGATGATTGCCTATTTGCGATACCTGGTTAATTCGGGTTCGCGACATTCGGTGCATTCTCCTTTTGTATATACTCTTGTAGATAAAGTTTTAAGAAACAAGAGTGAAAATCCGGCTTTTCACGATATAATGAAAATCCGGCACAAGCTTCTTCATAAAACACAAGTCATTGAAATCACGGATTTTGGAGTCGGGGCAAATCAAAAGGATTATAGTCATCGTTTCGAGCGGGTTTCTTCCCTGGCCCGAAAAAGTTCTGTGAGCACCAAGCATGGCCGTCTTTTATTCCGGCTGGTTGAATTCTTCAGGCCGCAAACAATTATTGAATTAGGTACATCATTAGGTATAAGTACTTTATACCTGGCATTGGCAAATCCAAAGGCCAAAGTGTATACCATCGAAGGCTGCTCTACAAAATCGGAACAGGCAGCGACAAGTTTTAACGCATTAAAGCTGTCGAATATTGAGCAGAATATTGGCCGTTTTGATCTTGTACTACCTGATGTAGTAAAGCAGGCCGGGAACCTTGATTTTGCTTTTATTGACGGCAATCACACCTACGAGGCAACGGTTGAAAATTTTAAAATTTTATTGAGTATCGCTAACAATGATACGGTATTTGTTTTCGACGATATTCACTGGTCGGCTGGTATGCAGAAAGCCTGGAATGAAATTTCTGATCATGAGCGTGTTACAGTTAGTATTGATCTTTTCAGATTCGGGATAGTATTTTTAAGAAAGGAGTTAAGTAAACAGAAATTTGTGATCAGGTTTTAAAGTAGTGAACAGCTGATTGGATAAATGTTATTCGAATTCGAAATGGATTGTGAAGAAAGTAATTTTTGATGCATTGAGTTTTCATAAACAGATTCAATTGCCTGAAATTGCGAACGTTTTACTCCTTTTTTATTTCAAAAATTTAGCGAATGTTAAAATTGACAAATTTTAAGTGTGCTTTCAAATTATATCATTCTAAAAACCATTACTTTTGTTATTCAATAATT
Organism: Bacteroidota bacterium; assembly: GCA_020048595.1. Lineage (GTDB taxonomy): Bacteria > Bacteroidota > Bacteroidia > Bacteroidales > UBA4417 > UBA4417. Next base: position 8,605 of record JAIFMH010000042.1, read on the forward strand.
TTATCTCTTTATCATGAGCCAGAAGGAAATAATCCGTTTAACTGATATCACACGTACCTATAAGGTTGGTACCGAACTGGTGAGAGCATTGCGTTCGGTTTCGCTATCCATATTTAAGAATGAATTTGTAGCATTGATGGGTCCTTCCGGATCGGGTAAATCGACTCTGATGAACCTGCTGGGTTGCCTCGATACACCTACCAGCGGACAATATATCCTGAATGACCAGGATGTAAGCAAGCTTAATGATAACGAGCTGGCACGAATTCGTAACAAGGAAATCGGGTTTGTATTCCAGACTTTTAATTTATTGCCACGCAGCACGGCACTCGATAATGTTATGCTTCCGCAGGTTTATGCCGGTTATTCAAAAGCCGACCGTCTTGAACGGGCAACGGAAGTTATTGAAAGTGTTGGGCTCGCTGACAGGGCTCATCACAAACCAAATGAGCTTTCGGGTGGACAACGTCAGCGTGTGGCAATAGCACGCGCGTTGGTTAACAAACCATCCATTATTCTTGCTGATGAGCCTACCGGTAACCTGGATTCGACTACATCCTATGAAATTATGGGAGTACTTGAGCAAATTCACAAAGCCGGTAATACTATTATTCTTGTAACTCATGAAGAAGATATTGCCCGGCATGCCCACCGCATCATCAGGCTTATGGACGGACAGGTTTCGGCCGATTATCTGAACGATAATATCATTACTGCAGCCCAGTCATTGAACAATTAGTACCGGTTTAGTTGTTATCTATTCCTGAAAATTAAAGATAACCATAATTTTAGTATTAATTAGGATTTTGAGTCTGGCTTACAAACATGGAAAACGACTGGAAAATATATACCAAAACAGGCGATAAAGGTGAAACCTCGCTTATTGGTGGCACTCGTGTGCCGAAGTATCATGAACGCATTGAGGCCTATGGCACTCTCGACGAATTGAACTCTTTTATCGGAAACCTTCGCGATCAGCTTACAGATGTGCATCTGTGTGAAGTTCTGCTCCGTATTCAGGAAAACCTGTTTACAGCTGAATCTGAATTAGCTACCGATCCCCAAAAGGAGATTACCCGTTCACTTCCGTTTCTTTCTGAAGATGATGTTCTTGAACTTGAAAAGGAAATTGATAGAATGAATCTTCATCTGCCTGATTTAAATTCATTTATTCTGCCTGGTGGCCATCCTTTAGTATCACTTTGCCATGTTTGCCGGACGGTTTGCCGCCGCGGCGAGAGGATTATTATTAAGGTAGCATCCGAAATGGAAGTAGATGAAATTCTGATCAAATATATTAACAGGCTTTCTGATTACCTTTTTGTGCTGGCCAGGGAAGTAGCTTTTTTAAACAAAATTCCTGATCTTCCATGGAAACCTGACGTTTTTAATAAATAAAAAACACAACATCATTTGAATTATGGCATGTTTTTTGGTGAAAAATGGTAGTGAATTGCCTAATATTTAATAAGTTATTCACAAAATGGCATAAGGTATTGATTTTTATTTTGAATAGATTATTTTTGCAAAAAATTTAAACCTAATTTTCGACAAATGTACTGGACGTTAGAATTAGCCTCAAAACTCGAGGATGCCCCCTGGCCTGCTACTAAAGAAGAGCTTCAGGACTTCTGTGTTCGCTCAGGAGCTCCTATGGAAGTGGTTGAAAACCTCCAGGAACTGGAAGATGAAGGAGAGATATACGAAAGTATTGAAGACCTCTGGCCTGATTATCCTTCTAAGGAAGATTTCTTCTTTCACGAAGACGAATATTAACAAACAACAATCGGGGCGCTGGCAAAACCAACGCCCCGATTTGATTTAAGAAGGAAACCGCTCAAAGCTTTAATTATTGTTTTTTGTTAAAAAGGAGAGATTGGATGTGATGCAAAATAGATACAAGGAAAATTTCACAATATTCAATCAGGAGATTTTGAAATAAGCCAGAGTAAAATAACGAATTCCTGACGATCAAGACTTTGTCCATTTTCCGTTTAACTTATAACTATTAACTTTTTCTCTTCAACTCACTCCTGCCACTTTGTCGCTTCGAGAACTAAATAGTTATAATAGTACGGTATTTGCTTCTGGATTCCTGTTTTTAATCAGGATAATCTGTGTGATTGCCTTTTAGCGGAATACACTATCTTTGCATGTTTGATTGAACAAAATTACATTCGCTTAACCCCTACATAAAATGCTTAATTCATTTCTGAAAATGATTTCGGGCGGTACAAAATCCGACCGTGATATAAAAACAATCAACCCATTAGTTGAAAAAGCAAAGGTTGAATTTGAGAAACTGCAGTCACTCGATAATGATGGACTCCGTGCCATGACTATAGCGTTCAAGCAAAAAATTGCTGATGCCGTACAAGCTGAACGCGACGAGATAGATACCATTAAAGCCAGGATTGAAAGCGATTTCGATATCGATATTGAAGTAAAGGAAGATCTGTATAAAAGAATTGATTTTCTGGATAAGGAAGAATACCGGAAAACTCAGGAAACTCTGCAGGAAATATTACCTTCAGCTTTCGCTGTTGTAAAGGAAACCGCACGTCGTTTTTCGCAAAACGAAACTCTGGAAGTTACGGCTACACAGTTCGACCGTGACCAGGCTGCCCGCAAAGACAGTGTAAATATTATTGAGGATAAAGCATACTGGGATAACCGCTGGATGGCAGGTGGCAACATGATAACCTGGGATATGGTGCATTATGATGTGCAGCTTATCGGGGGTGCCGTTCTTCACTCCGGCAAAATCTCCGAAATGGGCACCGGTGAAGGTAAAACTTTGGTAGCTACATTGCCAATCTATCTGAATGCGCTTCCTGGAAAAGGAGTACACGTAGTTACCGTTAACGATTACCTTGCAAAACGCGACTCGGAATGGATGGGCGTATTATTCGAATTCCATGGCCTTAAAATAGATTGTATTGACAGGCATGAACCCAATTCGCATGAGCGCCGCCAGGCTTACCTTGCCGATGTTACTTACGGTACCAACAACGAGTTTGGTTTCGATTATCTTCGTGACAATATGGCGCGAAATCCGGATGAACTGGTCCAGCGACCACATAACTATGCCATTGTGGATGAGGTCGACTCCGTGTTGATTGATGATGCACGTACACCTCTTATAATTTCCGGCCCGACTCCCCGGGGTGAGAATCAGGAATTTGAAGCGCTGAAACCTGAAATTTCTAAACTGTACTCTGAACAACGTAACCTGGTTACCAAATTACTGTCAGAGGCTAAAAGTCTTTTGGTTTTCGACGACAACAATAAAATACCTTCTGATAACGAAAAACGCGGTGGCGAATCTCTTTTACGGGCCTTCCGCGGTTTGCCGAAAAATAAGGCGCTGATCAAGTTCCTCAGTGAACCTGGTATAAAAGCAATCCTGTTAAAAACAGAAAACTTCTACATGCAGGAGCAATCGAAAAACATGCATATCATGGACGATGAGCTGTTTTTTGTGATCGACGAAAAAAACAATTCCATTGAGCTTACAGATAAAGGTATTGATCTGATCACCAAATCGTACGACGATCCTAAATTTTATATTCTTCCGGATGTTGGTGCCGAAATTGCTGAGATGGAACGCCGTCAGCTAACGGATAAAGAGAAGGTAGAACAGAAAGCTGAACTTCTTCGTGATTACGCTGTAAAATCGGAACGTATCCATACCGTGAACCAGTTGCTGAAAGCATATGCCCTGTTCGAAATCGATGTGGAATATGTTGTGATGGACAATAAGGTTAAGATTGTTGATGAGCAAACCGGTCGTATTCTCGAAGGTCGCCGCTACAGCGATGGTTTGCACCAGGCTATCGAAGCTAAAGAAAATGTAAAAATTGAAGCAGCTACACAAACTTATGCTACTGTAACACTTCAGAATTATTTCCGTATGTACCGCAAGCTTGCCGGTATGACCGGTACTGCCGAAACGGAAGCAGGTGAGTTTTGGGATATTTATAAACTGGATGTGGTTGTAATTCCAACTAACCGTCCGGTTGTACGTGCTGATAACGAAGATCTTGTTTACAAAACCAAGCGCGAAAAATTTAACGCAGTAATTATTGAGATAAAAGCGCTTATCGAAAAAGGAAGACCCGTTCTGGTTGGTACCACATCAGTTGAGATTTCGGAGTTACTCAGTCGTATGCTTACCCGCGACCGTGTTCCTCACAATGTTCTCAACGCCAAGTTACACCAACGTGAGGCTCAGATTGTTGCCGAGGCCGGATTAACCCGCACAGTTACTATTGCTACCAACATGGCAGGTCGTGGTACCGATATAAAATTAGGTCCGGGTGTTAAAGAAGCCGGTGGTTTGGCTATTATTGGTACCGAACGTCATGAATCCCGTCGTGTCGACAGGCAGTTACGCGGACGTGCAGGTCGCCAGGGTGATCCGGGAAGTTCGCAGTTTTTTGTATCGCTCGAAGATGACCTGATGCGTATGTTCGGTTCCGAAAGCATAGCCGGAATTATGGACCGCCTTGGATTGAAAGAAGGTGAAGTGATTCAGCACAGGATGATCACCAAGAGCATTGAGCGTGCGCAGAAGAAAGTTGAAGAAAACAACTTTGGTATTCGTAAACGACTGCTGGAGTACGATGATGTTATGAATGCCCAGCGTGAAGTTATCTATGGAAAACGTCGCCAGGCATTGTATGGCGAGCGTCTTGCGCTGGATATCTCAAATATGATCTATGATTTGTGCGATAATTACGTTTCCGATTACCAGGATAACGGAGATTATGAAGGATTTACTTTTGAATTACTTACCACTTTCGCTGCCGAGTGTCCATTTGACGAGAAATCATTTTTATCAGGAAACAAGGTGAAACTTACAGATGATCTGTTTGATCATATATACCTGAACTACCGTAATAAATCGAAACGCATTGCTGAACTGGCTTACCCGGTTGTTAAAGATGTATACGAAAACCATCCGCATTACCAGTTTATTGCGATTCCTATTACCGATGGTATTAAAACGATGCAGGTTGCAGCTAACCTCAAGCGAGCTTACGATGATAAAGCGATGGAAGTGTCATTAGCAATTGAGAAAGGTATTACCCTCGGAGTTATAGATGATGCCTGGAAAGAACATCTCCGCGAAATGGATGAACTTCGTCAGAGTGTTCAATCAGCCAGTTATGAACAGAAAGATCCTTTGCTGATTTATAAGCTGGAGTCATTCAATCTGTTTAAAACGATGCTCCAGAAAGCCAATAAAGATATAATCGGATTCCTGGCAAGGGCTAACCTGCCAGCTCAACAAGCAGAACAGGTTAAAGAAGTTCGCCAGCCACAACGAACCGACAACAGCCGTCTGCGCGAAGACAGAAGTGACATTTTAAGTCAGCGCACAACTGAAAATACTGTCACCGGTCCGGTAAAAGTGGAGAAGAAAGTTGGCCGTAATGATCCTTGTCCCTGCGGTAGCGGTAAGAAATA
>JAIFMH010000238.1 GCA_020048595.1 Bacteroidota bacterium
TAGGCTTGATCAGCGGACTACAATTGTTCAGGGAACATCCTCATCAAACCCGATTGGTTCAGCCGGTACTAAATGGCTTGCAACTGGTGGTAGTGGATGTACTATATCGCAGGGCGAAGATTCTCTACGTATAACATCGAATGGGGCGGTTTCAAATCATGGATTTATTTCAATAGCAAATTTTCTTGATGCTTATGCCGGTAAATATATTGATTTAAAATTTAAAATGCGATTAATTAGCGGCTCAGTACCTTCATTTAATATATATACATCTAATTGTTCATATACCTTACCATCTATAACAAGTGAGTGGATTGAATATGAATTTAATCCAAGTTCAGTAATAAATGTAAGCACTTCGATTGCTGTTAGCGTACGCGGTAAAATATTAATAAGAACAGCGGTAGCAGTTGCTTGTGTATTCGAAATAAAAGATATTTATATTGGAGATAATGTTAATCAATCCACACATAATAAAAGAATTAATAGTTTAGAGACCATTACTAAACATCCATTATTTGGAAAAAAAGTTTCTGTAATGGGCGATTCAATTACAATTGGGGCTTTAAATCCGGAATTAAAAATTTTACAGCATGATATTGACAATTCTACTGAATTATCATTTTATTGTAACTGGTTTGATGTATACACAGCTCGACCAGGCGATAATCCACAATTAAGAAATAAAACCTGTGGTGGTTATGCTCTTCAGATTTCAGATATCGGTCAATTAATTACATTCACGCCGTTATCCGCCGATCTGGGCAAAGAATATGGTAATGGTTGGCCACTTGGTTCAACCAATACTTACCAATGGTTTCAACAATTAGTTGAGAAAACCGGAGCAACACTACTTGCAAATGCGAGTTGGACGGGAAGCGGAATGGGTAGTTTTCAGAACGAAGATGACTTTGTGAATTCACACGCATTTCATCAATCGCAAATTAACAGGTTACGTGTAAGAAATACTGACGGTACATTTAATAATCCGGAGGTTATTATTTTATACAAAGGAACTAATGATTTTTCGCACACAGTTGGGGGCAGTATAATTACAAGAATCACAAATTTTAAATTAACGCCAGCTACATTACTTCCAATTACTGATGCATATACTGAGGGTGAAGTAACCCTGTATGATTTTAAAAAATCGTGCATGTTGGCAGTAAATAATATTCGAAATACATTTCCGGATGCACAGATTTATATTTGTACATTATCGGTGTTCAAACGTAATATTGTTGATACTTATCCATCTCATAATGGATTTAACACACAACCTGAATACAATCAAGCAATAATTGATATTTGCAATGAAATGGGTGTTGGAGTCGTTGAACTCCACAAAAATGGAATTACATGGCAAAACTTAGCAATTTATACATCCGACTTAACACACCCAAATGAGGAAGGGCATGGTGTAATTGCAAATAAATGTGTTTCAGATATTAAATATGTTTTTGTGCCCGCTGAATAGAAAATAATATTTATAAAACAATGACAGCCATGGAACAAAACATAGATCGTGTAACTGCTAATATCACAGCGCATATCAATGCAGTGCTTTTTACAAATACAGGTAACTGGATTGCACTCTTAAGTTTTTTATCTGCTTTTTTTGCCAATAGTATACAACTCTTTGTTGTGCTGTTTATGTTGATTATTGTCGACCTGGTGTTTGGGCTGGCTGTAAGTTTGAAAAAGAAAGGCAAAGGCAGTTTAGAATCCTGCCGGATGAAAGATACGGGCTTGAAGTTGGCATTTAACATGGTGTTGTTGTTTATCAGTTTTCTGATCGAAAAAACGGTGAATAACCAAATAGATACTTCCGAAATTGGTACAACTATCGTATTTGCGATACTGGCCAGTTCGGAGGTGATCAGTATCCTTGCTAATATGAGTATTATCGCTCCAAATATGGTGGTGCTTCGGTTTTTCCATTTACTTTTCCGGAACGAAATAGCCCGTAAATTAGGCATTGAAAACGATGAGGTAGATAAAATACTTCGTGAAAACAAGCGTCACCGAAAACAACGTGCTGTAGATACAGAAAATGAAATTGAAGAAACTGAAAATTTGAAAAAAGTATGACACGAGCAGAAAAATTCATACCCATTATCCTTAAAAACGAAGGATATTCGGCTTACACCAACGATTCAAGCGATTCGGGAGGTGAAACTAAATACGGTATATCGGACACTGCCGATGGTAAGCGGGATGGAATGACCGATACTAATTTTGACGGTAAACCCGACAAACGAATTAAAGATTTGACTTTGCAGGATGCAATTAAAATTTACAAAAAAAAGTATTACGATCCGGTAAAAGCCGATTTAATTGAGAATGAATTGTTAGCTCTTCATGTTTTCGATATGGGTGTGAATGCAGGAACGGGTACAGCTATCCGGTTGCTTCAACAAACAATTGGGGTAAAAATCGATGGAGTTTTCGGAGAAAAGACATTGGCAAAAGTAAATTCGGGTGATTATTCGATTAAATTTATAAACGCCCGTTTGGCACATTATACTAAAATTGCTACCGGCAAAAATGCAAAATATTTAAAAGGCTGGATTAACAGAGTAACTAATACAAGTAAAGCATTATGAAAACAAAAATCACAACATGGCTTAGAGAGCTTTTCGGATTCACTTATGTAATTAATTTGCGGTCGAAAGAAATTCACGACACGCACAACACGAAGTATGGCTGCATGCTGAATCTCATTGTAAAATTCGAGCACATCACTTCCCGTAAGATGCGCAAACTATTGAAGTCGGACAAAGGGTATGACGGTTGCACTCACTGTAATAAAAAAAATCACACCAAATGAAAGCACTTTATAACTGGTTTTTGAAACACAAAACACTGATTTTAGTAGGTTTTACAGTGATATTATTCTCTGCAGTAGCTACGTGCCAATACTCAGGGAACAGGGCGGAGGTTAAAGCCATTAAAGCAGAACAGGCTAAAAATGAACTGAAGATACGAAACGAAGTCCAGTCATATTATTTGGAGCGCAAAAACGCAGAACTTGACAGTCTGAAATCCATTGAAGCTGCCAAAACATGGAAAGCCCGCACGGATGCGCTGATTTATAAATCGGAAGTGATCCGGCTGAAAGAAAGTACCCGAACGCTTGAAGAAAAATACAATCAGTTAGTTGCCGAAAATGCTCCATGCCCTGATTTATTAAATGCTGCACTGGTGAGAATTGATACATTGAAACGTGAGAATTTCACGCTTGAACGTGAATGTGAAAGTTTGGATATTGAATCGGAAGGATATTCACGGCAATTGTATATGTGCGAGCAGCAACGAATTAACTCAGACACTTTGTTAGTCTCGGCCAGAGCAGAGGTGAAAGCGGGCGATTTGGTGATAAAGAGTTTAAAGAAAGTGGAGCAGAAAAAGGAGTTCCGGGAGAAGGTGGTCCGATTGGTTGGGGGTGCGGTGATGTTGCTGGAAACGGTGGTGCTGGTGGTGAAAAGTATGTGAAATTATTGTCCTTTTATTTCGATACATTGAAGTATACATTTGCATCGTAGATTATTTATAAATTCATTAAACAATTAAAATTTCAATCACATGAAAAGATTAATTTTTTGCTTGATTGCTCTTATCGCTACTTTCGTAGTAGCCAGTGCGCGAGATGTCGGGGTTCAGTTGCAGACCGAAGCGCCTCCGGGCACACAATTTACTCCTACTAATTATACAGCAATTAATCAAATGGAGACACTGCTTGCCGAACTACCTGCTTATTGCAATCCGGACTATGGGAGTTACGCACAGGTGTCAGTAAATAAATCTATAGTTACCGATAATATAACTAACGCGAAATGCTATACTTACAATAGGATTTGTACAGCACGACATGTTACTCATAATTGATTGTTTTTTTCATAGAATTAGATTTAAGGTTAATATTGTTTTGCTGCCCTGGCTTGTGATAAGCCGGGGCAGTTTTTTTTGTCTTTTGTGGTTATATTGTCCTTTTACCCCTGCTATTAAGTGCCGAAATTTGTATAAAAAATTTCAGATATGCAGGAATCAACTCCCACTTTGATTACTCAATGCTCCCAAATATACCGGAGATGACTCGAAATTCAGAACAGCACCGAAACTGGGGGCTTCGCTCACACATGTGATCAGTAAAACAGACGATATCAGTACCCGAATAAAATATCAGTTTCAGCGCCATGGTGTATTTGTACATTACGGCGTAGGACGTGGATATATCCGGCAGGGTGGGGTAGTAATGCGCAGTTCACGATCACGAACCTCAGGCATAAACCGACGTCCAAACGATTGGTTTGATGTGGAGATCCGAAATAATATGGAGAAACTTGCCGAAATAGCTCAGGAGTTCTATGGAGACTGGGCCCTGGAAGATATGTTATCAAAAATAGAAAAATTCACCATTCAACGTAAAGTATAATCATGGCTGATAAAATTGCAAAACGTGGCGTGTCGATTTTTATCGACGGAAAAGAAGTAAAAAACTCAGTTGGAGGTATTGTTTCTGAAATGCGAAAGCTGGAAGCTCAACAAAAAAAAATGATTATCGGTAGCGATGAGTATGTGGCTCATGCTAAAAAAATAGCCTACCTTAAATCGTTACATAAAGAACACATTCAGAATCAGAAAGAAATTGCGAAGCAATATGAAAATATGAGCGATGCGGCCGATAAATCTTCTAAAAAAACAGAAGGAGGTTTATCACGCCTGGCCAATGGGTTCAATAAATATTTTCAATTAGCATTTACATTCGTTGCCGGTATTACAGGTATATCGCTTGCATTCCGTAAATTAGGTGAGGACATTGCTAAAATGGACGATGTGTACAGCGACGTAATGAAAACCACGCAGATGACGCACGATGAAGTAATAGCACTGAATGAGGAATTTAAGAAAATGGATACCCGTACCAGTCGCGAGGAACTGAATAAAATAGCTGAATCCGGAGGACGTATAGGTGTTACAAAAGATAAGATCCTTGAATTTACAAAAGCCATGGATATTGCCAATGTGGCACTTGGTGATAGTTTTGTGGGTGGAGTTGAAGAAATATCGACTAAACTCGGAAAACTTAAAATGTTGTTTGCCGAAACAAAGGACATGCAAATTGAAAAGGCATATCTTGCTATTGCATCGTCAATTAACGAACTTGGAGCCAATGGGGCAGCTTCAGAAGTTAATATTGCCGAATTCACAACCCGCATGGGATCACTTCCCGAAAAACTTAAACCGTCGATAGCTGATACATTAGCATTGGGAGCCGCTTTCGAAGAATCGGGAATTGAAGCCGAAATATCAAGTCGTGCTTACAATATATTTATGAAACAGGCGGCTACCGAATCGGCTAAATTTGCTAAAGTAATGGGCATAACAACCGGTGAGGTTGAACGTATGATCAATACCAATCCGCTTGATTTCTTCCTGCAATTTTCGGAAGGATTGAAAGGCATGGAAGCCACTGATGTAGCCAAAACACTTGATTATTTAAAAGTAAATGCCGACGGTGCGAATAAAGCCATCGGAGCAGCTGCTAACAATACCGATCGTTTCCGTGAATTAATTGAACTATCGAATAAATCGTTTACCGAAGGAAATTCGGTTATCAACGAGTATAATATTAAAAATAATAACCTGGCAGCCAAACTGGATAAAGCTAAAAAAGCATTTAATGAAACTGCACTGGAACTTGGCGCCCGATTAAATCCTTTACTTTTAAAATCGGTATCCGGAACTACTTACCTGATAAAAGCATTAATTGAATTGCCTAAGTGGTTATCGCAAAATAAAGGAATGATTATTTCGCTTATTGTAGTTACAACTGCATATACAGTGGCTGTAAATGCTTCGCGTATTGCTTTGTTATCCCGATTGGCTGTTGAAAAAACAAAAATACTACTGGATAAAATATCAATTGCTTCGACACTTGCAGCTGCTGCAGCTCAGGCTTTTTTTACCGGAAATATTGGACGGGCGGCAGCTGCTATGCGTCTGTTGAACCGGGTTATAATTGCTAATCCGTATGTAGCACTTGGTGTGGCAATTGCGGCCATAACTATTGGCATTGTTAAATTGATAACCGGATCGACAAAGTTAACTCAGGCGCAACAATCGCTTATTAATATTCAGAAAAAAGCATCGGAAGAATACGAAACTGAAGCGTCGAATATTCATTTATTAAATGTTCAGATCCACTCCAATATATTCAGCGTTGAAGAACGTCGTAAAGCCTTGGACGAATTGAAGAAAATTATTCCGGGATATAATGCCATGTTAGATGAAGAAGGTAGATTGACTCACGATAATACAAAAGCAATTGATGATTATCTGATTGCTCTTGAAAAACAAATAAAGTTGAAAGCTACTCAGGAAGAATGGGAAGAATTGATCCGTAAAAAAAGATTACAGGAAAATGATTTAAAAGATGCCACTGCTAATGCTGAAAGATATGCTGAATTAGTGAAAACAAGTCCAAACATGGCCGTAAGTTATGCGGCTGCCGGAGCTAAAGTAGCTTCTATCCGAAAAGATATTGACGGCACAATTGATGCTCTGAAAATGCTTGATACTGAAATTAAATCAACTTCAATTGTTCCTGGTAATACTCCGAAACATAAAGATGGTGATATAAGTCCCGATGGATTAAATGTTTGGAAAGGTGGTAAATGGGTTAAAATTAAAACGTTCGACGGAGGTGAATCCGGAGATGATAGTCCCTATAAAGAAGCCGAAAAATTACTGGAGATATCGCTTAAAAAGCGCACAGTTATTTTAAAACAATGGTATGCAGACGGTATAATTGGCGAACAGCTTTACAACCGGATGATAAGTGCCGACACCCTTGCAGGCCTTGACGAAAAGCTGAGTTTGCAAAAGAAATTCGGGCAGGAAACCATTGATACTGAAATTGCCATTACGGATGCTAAAATTGCCCAAAAGCAACGGGAATTGAAACAAACTGAAGACATTGAGAATGAAATAAAAAAAATGCTTCAAAAAATAACTGAAGTCAATGAGGAAACCATTATCAATGAAGAGGAATATGCACTTGCTACCCGATTGGCTATACTGGAAGCTTTCCATAAAAAGGGTTTGCTGTCGGAAGATGAATATCTTAAAAAATTAGCCGATTTATACAAAGGAAATCAGAAGGAAATAAACCGGTACATAAAAGATGCCGATCTTAAAAATAATCAGGATAATTACAATCAGGGCATTATTGGACGAAAGGCTTATCTTGATAATGTTCGGAGCATTACCCGATCGTATTATGAAGAGATATTTGCCAATGCCAATCAGATGGCCAATGATATATCGGCGGTTGCTGATGCTGCTGCAAATCTCGTTTCTACCATTGTAGAGGCCGAAAGTCAGGCCGTTGACAATAAATATGCTTCGCAACTGAAAGCGGCTAAAAAAGCAGGCAAAGATACTGCAGTCATCGAAGAACAAATTGAAGCCGAAAAACTGGAGATAAAGAAAAAGTATGCTGATTTAGATTTTGCTGTATCTATAGCTCAGATTGGTGCTGATACTGCCGTGGCGATTATGAAGGCTATAGCTGAATTGGGACCTGTTGCCGGTCCTATTGCTGCCGGACTTATCGGTGCTGCCGGTTTGGCTCAGATAGCTGTGGCGAATGCTCATCGCGAATCGGTTAAAAATCTTTGGACTGGTGGTTTTACCGGTCCCGGTGGAAAGTACGAACCGAAGGGCGTGGTGCATGGGAATGAGTTTGTGGCCAATAGCGAAGCGTTAC
>JAIFMH010000304.1 GCA_020048595.1 Bacteroidota bacterium
TGTTCATTTTCAGCACAGTTTATTAGCTGTTGAATGTAGAAACATGTAGCAGATCGTATTTCTTCATTTTCTGGTAAAGTGTATTCCTGCTGATTCCGAGAGATTCTGCTGATTTGGAGATATTATTCTGAAAATGCCTTATTGTCCGGAGAATATTGTTCTTTTCGTGTTCTTCGAGGCTCCATATTTCATCCGGTTCGGGTTGTGATTGATTCAATTCAACTGAGACAGATGCTGCAGAAGCTGTAGAATGAGCAATATGTTTTTCATCCAGGTTGCCTTTCAGGATTACCGCACGTTCCATCAGGTTTTCGAGTTCGCGGATATTGCCCGGCCAATCATATTTAACAAGAGCATCAAGCAATTCCGGTTTCAATTCAGGGATTGGAATATCAAACCGGGCAGCAAAACGTTTCAGGAAAAAATGCACAAGCGGAAGAATATCATCACGTCTATCGCGCAAAGGCGGAATCAATACTTCGAAAACGTTGAGCCTGTAATACAAATCTAAACGGAACTTCCCGGCTTTTAACTGATCTTCCAGGTTTTTGTTGGTAGCGGCTATAATCCTCACATTCACGGGAATTGGCCTGTTTCCGCCAACGCGTATAACTGCTTTTTCCTGGATAGTACGAAGAAGTTTTACCTGCATTTCGAGCGGCATTTCACCAATTTCATCCAGGAAAAGAGTTCCTTTATCCGCCAGTTCAAATTTGCCTGGCTTGCCGCCTTTTTTAGCACCGGTAAAAGCGCCATCGGCATAACCGAACAATTCACTCTCGATCAGCGATTCGGAAATAGCGCCGCAATTAATGGCAACAAAAGGCTGGTTTTTCCGCGGACTTGCATGGTGAATGGATTGGGCTATGATCTCTTTCCCGGTTCCTGAATCTCCGCAAATCAGAACTGTAGATGGATTTTTGGCTATTGTTTTGCAATACCTGATCAATTCCCGGGTTTGCTGACTTTCTCCTATAAAATCATCAAATGAATACCTTGTGCTATGTTCATTGTATTTATTGATAATCTTCATGATTCCGCTGAATTCCCTGAAGGAAAGCAGGTATCCGAGTATTTCACCCTCCTTGGTCTTGATCAGGTAAGCGCTGAATAAATAGCGCTCTTTAATGCGGGAAATACTGAATCTGTTTTCCTCATCCGAATACGGCTCATTCTGCAGGATGGTTTCCTTCACATGCTGCCAGTCAGGAAAAATGCGTTCAATCGGCTTGTCAATAAGATCAAGGCGCCGGGTATTTAAGGACCGACAGGCAGTATCATTTACCCAAAGGATGTGATCGTTCATATCCATCGCGAAAAGCCCGTACGTCAGGTTATTCATCATCGAAAAAGCAAACTGGTTCGAATTATGCAGTTGCTTCTGAATATTGATGGTATTGATCCTGTATTCGATAGCTGAAACTGCAGCCACCACGAGGCCAAGTGTGTGCGGATGCACAAGCTCGCTGTTTCCCGAAAGGTTAAGCGCACCTACTATTTGCTTTGCAGAATCATGGATCGGAGCTGCCGAGCAGGTCCAGGTATTAAAACTTTTAATAAAGTGCTCATCGGCGGTAATCTGAACCGGACAGTTTTCGGATAATGCCGTGCCGACTGAATTTGTTCCTAAACTCTTTTCATCCATGTAGGCTCCGAGAACAAGGTTCTGCCTTGAAGCTTCATCAAGAGGTTCAGTATCTCCAACTATTTCGATAATGCGGCCATTTTTATCCGTAAGAATAATTATAAATCCTGAGCCTCTCAGAAAATCATAAAGTTCTTCGATAATTGGGGTAGTTACATCAATAAGTTCGGAATTCTCTTTCAGTAGTTTCTTAATCTTGGATGTGGAAAGAAACCGTTCAATGCATCCGCCTTCTTTTTCAAGTCCATATTCTTTACTCCTTTTATGTGAACGCTGAATAATTTCTTTGTGATTTTTTTCCATGAAACCGCAGGCAGTTATTTGTTTGCAAAGGTAAGCGGTTTTATCGAGTAGTTAGTTTTACTGTGGAAAAGGAATACAAGCTCTTATTCGTAATCAAATGATTGCAGAGCGATGAAGTACTAATAAAACGTATAAGATTTTGTGGGGATAAACTTTTATTACATATGTGTTTGGCTGCCTGTTTTCAAAAGAAACAATAAAAAAACGAAATTCCAAACATTTTGCCTTATTGGAATAACGATTAGAGATAAGCACAGTTAAAATGAAAATGCTATTCTTTATCTGTTACCTTATTACATTAATACTTCCCTTTAAAGTACGTTTCACGGTGCCATTTAGAGTGAGTTCATAAACTTCACACACATAATAGTAAACTCCATCACTTACATCCTGATTAGTGCCTTGTATTTTTCCATCCCATTTTATCGCAGGATCCTGCGTACTGAAAATCAGGTTACCCCATCGGTTGACAATTTGTAAATCTATTTTCTCAACACCTGAATACGGAAATGGAATGAAAAAATCATTCATTTCATCTTGATTTGGAGTGAATACATTGGGTAAACTATATGTACCGCAAACATCGCTATCTATGCAAACCGTATCGCTCATGATGCTTTGGTTTCCAACAGAATCCACCGCAAGCACTGAATAGCATCCGGCCAGGGTACTGAGGTTTGAATGTGTGTATGTTAATTCCTGTGTTGAATCCAGCAATACCAAATTCTCTGCCTGGGGTGGTTGATAAAAAATAAGGTATTGGATAATGTCAATTGAACATTCAGGAATAGAATTTTCCCAGAGCAGTACATTTTGATAACTATCACAATCAGCCATAACAGTAAGTACCGGAGCACATGGCCTTTCATTGTCAAATGGAACAGCGCACGACTCCTGCGAAATGTTAATGAGCGGATTAGTTATTCCTGCTGTTCCGTATGTTCCGATTGCTTTGACCAGATAACAATATGATTTACCGTTTATAAGGTCATAATCAATATAATTAGGGAAAATTGATGTACCAATTGAATCGAAAAGGAGGGTGCTTTCATTTTTTCTGAAAATTACAAACTGCTCATTCGTCCAGGGTACAATTGAGTTCATATTGATTCTGAGTTTTTTATCTCCCGGGGTAAATGTAATAAATACAGATGATGCCTTTTGTGATGGTCCAACCAGGAAACGGTTTCCCGGAGTATCATTATAAAAATCAACTCTGTAGTTTAATCCATGATCTTGTGTATTTATAAGATCATCAATATATGTCGTGTCGTTTATTGAAGTTAGCGAATCCAGCAGGCTAAAAGCCGACCCGGAAAGATCATTGGATCTATAAATGAGGTATTTGTATGGGCCAGGTGTTTGAATTGGATCTAATTCCGTTGGTTTCGACCAGGCGAGATAGATGCGCCCGTCAGTAGTTCCTGTTTTCTCAACGCTAATGTTGGTGATAACAGGAACATCTTTTTTTAATTGAGCACAAGCTTCATTCGAGGCATAACTTTCAGCACCGTCAGGATAAGTGGCTACAACCATGTAACAATAATCAATGCCGCGCGAAAGTTCACTATCTGTATAAAGAGTATCAGTAGTTTTCTTTGTTGCAATTAATTGATACCCTGTATAAGCAGGTACACCTGTTTCACAATAACCGGCTATATATCCATAAAAACCATTTCGTCGGTATATTTTATATCCACTAACATTTGAGCAACGGTTTTTATTCCACTTTAATTGAATACTATTTCCTAATGATAAAGCTGTTAAATTTTTAGGTGCCGGACCAACTATGGTAATATTCATGCTAATCAGGTCGAATAGATTCACTGGTAAATCGTTATCCGTTGCTTTAAAATATACCTGGTATGGATTTTTTCGTACATGGTTGCATGTTGTTTCCCACCTGAAGATTCCGGTATTCCGACCAACTGAGTCAAAAGGTGAAATAAAAACAGCCGGATTGGCAATTTCAAATGGAGCACCTGCAGCAGTGAGCTTAAGGCTATTGGAGTCGCCATCTGTTGCAACTACATTCATTTGAAGAGTAGTGCCGGCTTCTATGCAGGTGTCATTTATCGGAGTTATTTCTGGCGCTTCGTTATCGCATGTTACTATTGTGATTTGCATATCACGGGTAATAGATCCGATCTTGTCTCCGTTTCTCCATTCTTCAATCAGAAAAGCAATATTGTATTCTCCCTGCATTTTAGGATTCTGCCACAGGATTTCACCTGTTAGGGCATTAATTGTAAAAGAACTTCCAATGTTGGTGCCAACCTGGTTAGGTAGCTGAAAACCAGGTATATTATCACCATCTGCACCCCGGCAGGTTGTTAGCCTGAATGACAGGCTGTCGCCGTCAGCATCATAAGCACCCGGATTATGAAGGAATGGCTGGTTTACGCAACCCTGATCAATAGGAGGAAGTAAAAGTTGTGGGGAAGAGTTTTTTCCAATGAACGGATTGATAATAAGTAGAGTTTCGATAAATAATGGGACTTCAACTGAATTTGGTATATTCTGAATACCATAATTCCGGTTCGGATCTTCGAGTGTTATTTTATAGGATGATGATCCCGGAAATGTGTGAACACCTGTGTAGAGATTCTTTTTTATGTCAGGACCCACAATTTCGCCGATGTGTCCCTGCTGGCCAACAGGGCCATTATTTCGAGGTAGTATTGTACTTGTGCCATCGCCCCATTTTATTTCAAGTTCAAACCTGTCGGCAGGACTTGGTGCATAGGAATAGGTTACAATAGTAACTTCATAGGTAAAGCCCGATAAATGTTTGAATGTAATTTCCCCTGCACGCTGATGCGTAGCCATCAAAGGACTTGCAAACCAGATACAAATAGCAAGCAGGATAAGATATTTTTTCATAATGATCAATAAGCAGGTAGCACTTTAATCCTTTGAACAGTTGATAAAAGTATATCCAAACCTCAAAAGTACGAATTATGCTTTTATATGATTAACATTAATTGTTAATTTTCGACTTTTAACCATGTTTGCTGAACAGACTTGGTGAAGAGCCTGTTTTGATCCGATAAAATTAGTATTTTTGATGTGTTTTAGCAGGAAGGTTAAAGGTGTATGTACAATATTGATCTGCAGAAAGAGAAAAAAGAAATTGTAAAACGATATCGTGCTCTGATGAGGGCATGGAATGCAAACAAGGGAGTTCAGAAGAATAACCAGGTTCGCAAAGCTTTTATTATGGCATCGCAGGCTCATTTTACCATGCGTCGTCGCACCGGTGAGCCATACATTTATCATCCGCTAGAAGTTGCCCGTATAGTTGCCGGTGAAATCGGCCTGGGCGAAACAGCAATCATAAGCGCCTTACTTCACGATGTGGTTGAGGATAATCCTGATTATACCATTGAAATGATCAGGCAGAAATTTGGAGATAAAGTTGCATATATCGTTGATGGGCTCACCAAAATCAAGGATGGTTACGAGAGGCTTGAATCCACTGCTCAGGTTGAGAGTATAAAAAAAATGCTTCTGACCCTGAGCGACGATGTCAGGGTTATTTTGATTAAGCTGGCTGATCGGTTGCATAATATGCGTACACTCGATTCGATGCCTGCCTCAAAACAACAGAATATAGCAGCCGAAACCCTTTACCTGTATTCGCCGTTAGCTCACAGACTTGGATTGTATGTTATAAAGAGCGAGCTCGAAGATCTGGCTCTTAAATACAACGAACCGGAAATTTATCGTACAATCTCCACAAAACTTCAGGAGACAGAAATTGAACGTAAGAGTTTTATTCAAAAATTTATTTTCCCTATTAAAAAGGCAATGGCTTCCCAGGGCATCGAATTTGAAATTGATACCAGGGCAAAGTCCGTTTATTCCATCTATAAGAAGATGCAGGTTAAGGAAATACCTTTCGAGGAAGTGTATGACTTGTTTGCCGTTCGTATTATAATTGAATCACCTCCGGAGCAGGAAAAAATTGATTGCTGGCGTGTTTATACATTAGTAACAGATAATTATAACCCAAAACAAAATCGCCTGCGCGATTGGATTTCGACTCCCAAAGCCAATGGCTACGAATCATTGCACACCACAGTTATGAGTCCTACCGGGCAGTGGGTCGAAGTGCAGATTCGTACCCGCCGGATGCATGAAATTGCTGAAAGAGGTTATGCCGCACATTGGAAATATAAGCAGCAAATTGATAAAGATAAGGCACAGGAATCAGGACTTGATGACTGGTTGTCGGAATTGCGTAAGATTCTGAAATCTCCGGATGCAAACACACTCAACTTCCTTGATGATATTAAACTGACACTCTTCAGTGACGAAGTTTTTGTATGGACACCCAAAGGCCATCTTAAATCATTGCCATCAGGCAGTTCAGTTCTTGATTTTGCATACCTGGTCCATACTGAACTTGGGAATCATTGCATTGGTGTAAAAGTTAATAGAAATCTAGTCCCGTTGGACCATAGGCTCCGGAGTGGAGACCAGGTCGAAATTATAGCATCAAAAAAAAGTATTCCCAAGGAAGAATGGCTCGAATATGTGATTACACCCCGCGCACGTTTTAGTATTAAAGAAGCGTTGAAGGAGCAGCGCAAAGAGCAGGCTAATGAAGGAAGAATTAAACTGGAAGAAATCTTTAAAGAACATAATTTTATATTCAGTAAAACCGTTGTAGCCCGGTTTAGCGAATACATGGGATTTACAAGCCCTGCTGATTTATTCTATCAATTTTATCAAAGCAAGATTCCTGTTGAACAGGTTGTTAAGTTTATAAAGTTGGAAAACAGCGAGATACGGCCACGAGTTTCTGCCGACCATAAAAAATCGCGGAATGAATCGCCGGCATTAACATCAAAACCTAAATCCAAACACGGAGTTACATATGATCTTGAAGAACTCGATTTTGGAATTGCTACATGTTGCCATCCTTTACCTGGTGATGAAATTATTGCATATACGCCAGATGGATCAAAATGGATCGTTCACCGTACAAATTGTCCGGAAGCGATAGAACTTATGGCTCGTCTCTCGAATAGGATTATTCATGCAAGCTGGAGTAACAAGCATATGAATACATTTCTTGGCGGTCTCAAAATCAGTGGTTTCGACCGCAAGAGCATGATTTCAGATATTATAAGAGTGTTAAGTGATGAAATGCATTTTAATGTGAGATCATTCCATATTGATACTTCCGGCGAACTGTTCGAAGCATATATCAGTTTTTTTATCCATGATACAGTTGATATTAACCGGACAATAGAACAGATAAAACAAATTGAAGGAATTTCAACTGCAACACGAATGTTGAAATTTTTAAAAACATAAGCATTTGATTTTCCGATACCGGCTTTTAATTATGAATAAATTTTGTCAATCGACTTAATCTGCATTTGCGATTTCAGCGAATGGATATAAATTTTGAGCTATTTTTATTAATTCTAAATAGCAATTAGAATATTTCATATTTTTACATCAAATTTAATAGTATGATTTCAGATTCAAAGAAACTTAATTATGAAACAGTCAAGAAGTTATTTACTGACTATCTTGAGAAGCTCGGGCATCGGAAAACGCCGGAAAGGTTTACCATACTTAAGGAAATTTATTCCACCGAAGGTCACTTTGATATCGAATCCCTCTATATCCAGATGAAGAACAATAAGTACAGGGTTAGCCGCGCTACCTTATACAATACAATTGAGCTTTTACTAAACTGCCATCTGGTAACAAAACATCAATTTGGTAATAATTGTGCCCAATTCGAGAAGTCATTTAAATTTAAGCAACACGACCATTTTATTGATGTGGATAACGGAGAAGTACTTGAGTTTTGTGATCCGCGCATACACGAAATTATAGTTTCTGCCGAAAAAGCACTTGGTGTAAAAGTCAGTCATCATGCACTTACCCTCTATGGAACACGGATTAAAACAGAAGTAGTTAATTAACAATCTTCTCTTCTGTTGTTAGCTCTTTTTTAGGGTGCCATCAACAATTAATTTTATCTTTGCATCAATATCAACAGCAACCTCTAAAGGGTTGCTAAATTTATGTGTAATTGAAATAGACAAAATAGTTTGACAACTTTCTACTGGTTGAATCCATTTTATCATTTCATCTTACATGTGATCCGTAAAAAAATAATAATAACAGATGAAAGTAGATGTATTGTTAGGCCTGCAATGGGGCGACGAAGGAAAAGGTAAAATTGTGGATGTTCTTACTCCGCAATATGATATTATAGCAAGGTTTCAGGGTGGGCCTAATGCCGGTCACACACTGCAGATAGAAGGTGACAAGCATGTGTTGCATACTATTCCATCAGGAATTTTCCATCCTGAAAAAATAAATATCATCGGTAATGGTGTAATAGCTGATCCATATATTTTATCGCAGGAACTGGCTAAACTTGTTGCAAAAGGTGTAAATCCCCGCGTTAACCTTCGGATTTCAAAACGGGCACACCTTATTCTGCCAACTCACCGTATGTTAGATGCAGCTTATGAACAAGCTATGGGTGCAGGTAAAATCGGTTCAACACTGAAAGGAATTGGCCCTTGTTATACAGATAAAACTGCGCGTTACGGACTTCGTTTCGGTGATATACTTGCCTCCGATTTTAATGAAAAATATACCATTCTTAAGCAACGCCACCTGAATATTCTGGCATCCTATAATTTTGATTACAAGGTTCAGCTTATTGATAAGCTATCTTTTGATGCGTATGAAAAGAACTGGTTTGCTGCTGTTGAGGAGCTTCGTTCTTTTCCATTGATTGATAGTGAACTGTATATTAATAAAGCGTTAGCAGAAGGTAAAAGTATTCTGGCTGAAGGTGCCCAGGGAAGTTTGCTCGATGTTGATTTTGGGTCTTATCCTTATGTAACATCTTCCAATACTATTACTGCCGGAGTATGCTCGGGTCTTGGTATTCCACCTTCGGCAGTTGGCAAAGTTTACGGTGTTTTTAAAGCCTATTGCACCAGGGTTGGAAGCGGACCTTTTCCTACTGAATTAGAAGATGCTACTGGCGAAAGCCTGCGCGATCATGGTAAAGAATTTGGTTCAACAACCGGCCGTCCGCGTCGCTGCGGCTGGCTTGATCTGCCTGCTTTGCGCTATGCCATAATGCTCAACGGTGTTACTGACCTGGTGATGATGAAAGCTGATGTGATGAACGAATTCGAAACCATCAACATTTGTACAGGGTATGAAGTTAACGGTGAAATTACTCAAGACCTTACATATGAAACTCTGAGTAATCCGGTTAAGCCTATTTACAAGACTTTACCTGGTTGGAATCATTCCCTTCAAAGTATCAGCGATTACAACATGTTACCGGTAAAGTTGAAAGAATATACCGATTTTATTGAAAAAGACGCTGGTTTACCTGTTAAAATACTTTCAACAGGTCCGGGACGTGAAGAAACTATTCTCAAGTAAATAATTAATTCCTGCACAGGTACTATTTAATAGCCTGTTTAAAATAATTTCCGAAGGAAAAACAGACAGACAACGGCTTAAACAGCGTTGTCTGTTTTTTTATGGAATTGTCACAACAACTCCAATATTTATCCCTATACCTGCATACTTATCTGTTTCATCTTCGTCTTCAGAGGCTGCTGCTCTGGATGCACTGGTATGAGATTTAAGTTTATACCTAGATGAGTTGTAGCCAATCAGGAAATCGAAAGCAACATGATCAGTAATAAAGTAACTGGCACCCGCCCCAATACCGAGCTGGAAGATTCCATATTTGGATTCATTAGTGTAACCTGAATATTCAGATTTATCTTTTGAACCACCGAAGCCAACAGATACTTCTGCCATTGGTTTCAATTCATCCTGTGGCAAGAAATAATAACGGGCGAATGGGCCGATTAAAAGTGTATTACTTGAACTTTGATCATCACTATCGATTGCCTTGTTTTTGTATGTATTAACATCTATTAAAAGGCCTATCGGTAAATTGTCAATAATGAAATATCCTCCTTTCGGGCTAAATCCAAAGCTTGTGGATTTTGATGATTCAGTTGAGGTTCCTCCTGAGATGTATGTGTACTTCTCTGAACTAAAACCGATAGAGCTTGATCCCTGAATAAATATTTTACCCTTTTCCAATTGCCCTAACACTATTGTTGAGGACAAAAATAATAATAGAACTAAAATGAATCCTGGTTTCATATGAATAGGTTTTTATGGTTTGTTATGTAAATGTACGAACATATCATGAAAAATGGAATATGTATGTTGATTTATATTTTTAACTGTATCTCCAGATATTTAATCTTCGGATTAATATATAAATGATTATCAGATGTATAAAATCTTTTGGTTGCTTTATTTAAAAAAAAACGGCCACCTATAGGCGGCCGTTTTAGTTTTTTTATTCACGGATTGACTTAAAGTCACCCCGTGAATATAATTATAGTTTCCGTTTAACTTCAACTTCTTCGTACCCTTCAACAATATCACCGATTTTGATATCATTAAAATTGTCGATATTTAACCCGCATTCGTAACCGGTAAGTACTTCTTTCACATCGTCCTTGAAACGTTTGAGTGAACCAAGTGATCCTGCATGTACTACAATACCATCACGGATAACGCGAATACGTGTGTTACGTGTAACTTTTCCATCCAGAACCATACATCCGGCAATCGCGCCAACTTTCGAATTTTTGAATACTTCACGTATTTCAACGTTGCAAACAATCTTCTCTTCTATTTCAGGAGCAAGCATACCTTCAATAGCCAGCTTGATTTCGTTGATAGCAGTGTAGATGATTGAATAGAAGCGGATATCGATTTCTTCGCGCTCGGCTAATTTGCGTGCACTCATACTTGGGCGTACCTGGAAACCGGCGATAATTGCATTGGAGGCTGATGCGAGAAGTACATCGCTTTCAGTAATCGCACCAACGCTCTTGTGAATTACATTCACCTGAACCTGTGGGGTTGAAAGTTTGAGCAGTGAATCTGAAAGAGCTTCAACTGAACCGTCAACGTCAGCTTTTACAATAATATTTAGTTCCTTGAAGTCACCGATTGCAATACGGCGTCCGATTTCGTCGAGTGTGATATGTTTTTGAGTACGAATACCTTGTTCACGTTGTAATTGCTGACGTTTGGTAGCAATCTGTTTGGCTTCACGTTCATCAGACATAACTTTGAACTTATCACCGGCTTGTGGTGCTCCGGTGAGTCCGAGCAGCAGAACTGGTGCCGAAGGCCCTGCTTCTTTAACAGGCAGGTTGCGTTCGTTGTACATGGCTTTAACTTTGCCATATACTGAACCGGCAAGAATAAAGTCACCTGCTTTAAGTGTTCCATTCTGAACGAGCAGTTTGGCAACATATCCACGGCCTTTATCTAAGGAAGATTCAATAACAGTTCCCGATGCTCTTGCATCCGGATTGGCATGAAGGTCAAGTAATTCTGCCTCCAGTAATACTTTATCCAGCAATTCGGTAACATTGATGCCTTTTTTTGCTGATATTTCCTGGCTCTGGTATTTTCCACCCCAATCTTCAACAAGTATATTGAGTTTTGAGAGCTCTTCTTTTATTTTCTCCGGATTTGCTCCGTTTTTATCAATTTTATTGATGGCAAATACCATTGGAACACCGGCAGCCTGTGCATGATTGATGGCTTCCTTGGTTTGAGGCATAACTGTATCGTCAGCCGCAACCACAATAATTACAATATCAGTAACCTGGGCACCACGGGCACGCATAGCAGTAAACGCTTCGTGACCTGGAGTATCAAGGAAAGTGATCTTTCGTCCGTCTTCCAATTGTACTTCGTACGCACCAATATGCTGGGTAATACCTCCGGCTTCTCCGGCAATTACATTGGCACTGCGTATATGATCAAGGAGAGAAGTTTTCCCGTGATCCACGTGACCCATTACTGTAACAATTGGATTACGTGGTTTAAGAAGTGCAGGATCATCTAATTCATCTGAATTGTCAATTGCTTCCTGAACTTCTACGCTAACAAATTCAACTTTATATCCAAATTCGTCGGCAAGTACCGAAATGGTTTCAGCATCCAGACGTTGGTTTATCGAAACAAACATCCCTAAAGTCATACAGGTTGCAATAATTTTTGTAACCGGTACATCCATCATCACTGATAAGTCGTTAGCTGTAACAAATTCAGTAACTTTAAGTACTTTCTTGTCTTCTTCAGCCCTCGCTACTTCTTCCTGCATGTGCTGACTGGCAACATTCCGTTTTTCGCGGCGGTATTTCGAAGCTTTCGATTTTCCGGTACCGCTTAAACGTTGCAGCGTTTCTTTAATCTGTTTCTGGATATCTTCTTCAGTAAGCTCAGCTTTAGGAAGAATCGTGCGTGTATGTGATTTAGCGCCCGGTTTTGCTTTTGTTCTGTCGTGAAGCTTGGCAGGTACAACAACTCTTGGGGTTGTGGTTCCGGGTGTTGCTCCGGCAGTTGTTTCGGCTGTACCGGTTTTGCCTTTATTTAAGCGTTTACGTTTACGTTTTTTGGACTTGCTGTCCTCATCACTTGATGAAGCAACAGGCTTGCGTGGCTCTGGTCTGGAAGGTTGCGGTAACTCTATTTTACTAAGTATTTTAGGCCCTTCAAGTTTGGTAAACTTGGTTTGAAGATAGTTAGAGTCGGATTTATTGTAAGTGCCATCAATGGATGGTACATCACTGATACGAGCAGTTGCATCTTCTGTCACTACAGGTGCTACCGGTTCAGAAGCAACTACTGCTTCAGTTACAACCGGGGCAGCAGGTGTAACAATAGGTTCAATTACTTTTTGAACAACCACTTCCGGAATTTCTGTTTCAGGCTGTAATGGTTTAACATCTTTCTTATGATCTCTATCTGCAACCTTTTCGCCCTTTTCCTTTTTCTTGGGTTTCTTATCAAACTGTTTCAGATCGATTTTACCCAATACTTTTGGCCCGGTAGGCCCTGTTTCATCACTTTCGGCAGGGATTGATTTTTCAGTTTCTCTAAATTGAGTGGTCTCAACTGCTTTCGCTACAATACTTTCTGCAACAGGACTTTCCTGTTTGTGCTCCATTTGAGTTTGAATAACAGGAGGAACAACTGGTTTCTCAGTTTCGGTGATAGCAGCCACTTTTTCCTGTGGTGCTTTTTCAACAGGAGCATGTACTTCCTCTTTCACCACTTCAGCAACTGGTACTGATGGTTTAGGCGAAGCCGCAACTTCTGACACCGGCTGAGGTGATACCTTAATTTCATGTGTTTTCTCAGCCACCGGTGCTTCAACCACAACTGGTTTTGGCGCTACAGGTGTTACAACAGGAGCTTTTTCCTGAACAGGAGGCACAACTATTGTTTCCTTAACAGGTTTAACGTCCTCAGCTTCTTTAACTGGAGGTTTTTTCTCCTCAGCTTTGGCAGCTTTCTGAGCCTGATACTCCAGTTCGATATGCTTGGCAATGTCTTTTGCAGCCTTATCAGGCTGGTATTCTTTTACCAAAAGAGTATGCATTTCCGGACTCAACTTAGTGTTCGGATTACTATCAATTTTAAACCCCTTCTTATGAAGGAAGTCAACGATAGTGGTTACACCGACATTAAATTCGGTTGCGGCTTTTCCAAGCCTGATTGATATGGGTCCGTCTGACATGCTTTTTTCGAAATTTCGCCTGAAGCTCGGAATAAGTGAGTAAAAGTACGATTTAATTTTCAAACTTATGTTTATTGGTTACAGATATCAACTTGCACACATAATAATGCAAAGCCTTGATGAAAAAGGGATACATGAATATCTTCCCTACACCATCTGTGATTATTTGTTATTCAAACTCTGCTTTCAGAATCCGGTGCACTTCGCGAATGGTTTCTTCTTCCAGCTGCGAACGGCGTACCAGTTCATCGGCACT
>JAIFMH010000321.1 GCA_020048595.1 Bacteroidota bacterium
TCCTAGATAGAGGTTTCGTCTGTTCAACGTTTATTCCTGGTTTTGCAGCATATTTACTTGCGCCACTAGCCTTGTAGCAATCACCTTTCACTTGTTGTTTCTTCTGCCAGCCAGTCTCTGATAGTCAATATAATAAAGCACTTTAAGCGAAATATTATTCATCTGAGGTTCTTTGAATGTTGCATCAAAATTAGAGAAGTAATTTCCTGCGACATTTTCTTTTTCAGATGTTATTTCATTTTTCCAGACAAGATTCAGACTGCTTCCCGGAGCAAAGATCCAGGTGAAGACCATATCAACATTAAAGGAATTGAAAATGAAATCGTGGTTCTCATTGTATTCCTGGTTCGGTTCCAGGTTTCCGTTTTCGAGAAGCGTGTAGAAACTGTCGTATTCGCCTTGCGAATAATAATGCCGTGCAACCAGGCTGAGCGAAAGATTGTTTTTGAAAAGGTATTTTCCGCTCACTGAATTCACGAAAGTATGTATATCTCTCTTGCCGAAAATAACATTATCATCCTGCTTTGAAGCAAATCCATAATTATTAAGGATGTTTTCATGCCTGAATGTTATATTAAACGTAAAGTGATTGTTTACTCTTAATATCGGGGCAATCACAAATATATAATTCCTTGAATCATCACGGTCAGCATAATAAATACTGAGTGAACCATCGAGTGCAAAAGCTTTTCTGTAATCAGATGAATATCCCAGGCTGCCTGATATTGCTTTTGGTTTCAGGTAAAACATACCTGTTTGACGAGGTTCGTAATAATCATATGTTTCAGTAAAGGAATAAGAGGCATCGCCCCATATAGACAGGTAATTGGATGTTGTGAGAAAGGTATTGTATCTCACTTTTGCCGTTTGTGGCTTATGAGTTGTAAAGTTATTCTGGTTTGTAACCTGTATTGTATTGGTCATATCTCGCAGAATCCAGAACGGCTTATAAATATTATAACTTACACTTGCTGAATTATTGTTGTAGTTATTATAAATTGTCAGGCCCATATCATTGGCATTAAAACTATCATCCATTGCCGAACGGCTGATAGCCCATTGGAAGTTGCCATTTGTTTTCAATGCACTTACATCATACTTGAATCCTTTTGTATTGATTGTTTTATCGTCGGGCGTTAATCCGGGAGTAAACACCTGGCTCATTCCACCGGCTACATTTATTCGGTACGTATTTGATTTATTATTAAGGGTTAATCCCGAAGCAGTAACATTTGCATCCCGGAAATTGCTGTTTCGTATCACATTGGTGTTAGTAATGTAAAAATCCGAATTGTTTTTTAACGCCTGGTCAAAAACCAGCTGATTGTAATTAGAGAGAGGATCGGTTAGTATTTTTCGTGTATTCCCTTCTTCATCCTCAGCTATAGCATACGTATTGGCAGTTACAGCATTTAAAAAACCAATTGCAAGCCCTTTTTTATTTCGTCCCGAAACTTTGGTAGCATTGATTAATCTTTGCTGAACCGGATTTTTGGTAACATATTCACCTTCGTTGAGAGAATCTTCGACGCTGTAAAATAAAGCTGGTGTTTTGCCGATCCTGCGTGAATAAAAAATATCACCTTTCATAAAAAGGTCTACAGCCTCCTTAAAAAACGGGCGTTGCTCCTCAAAAACAGTTTCGAAGGCGGTAAGATTTTTAACTTTATTATCCGATTGAACCTGGCTGAAATCAGGAAGTAATGACATATCGAGAGTGAAACTTTCGTTGATGCCGTATTTTAAGTCCATTCCACCTCCTACAGATGTTGAAATATCTTTCCCAGGCACTTCATCCTGAAAATGCTCAGCCTGCAATAATACATAGGGTGTTGCCGAAAGACGTACCGGTGGTGCAATATTATCAATGCCTTCGAGGGTGCCCCAATAAGGAAGGTCATTTTTTGTTTCAGGCAATTCAAGTGACCATTGGTTCGTTTCGCGGTAACGACGAATGGAGCGGGTTATCTCCATACCCCAAAGTTGTGGATTTGTTCGTGCAAACCTCAATGCCGAATACGGGATTTTTATTTCAGCAAACCAGCCTTCGTGAGTTATACGGGTTTCACTATCCCATACCGCATCGTAAGTTCCGTCCGATTCGCGCGAATCAATTTGAACTCCTGAAGCTGTTACGGTAAAGGAAAATGCATCAAGCTGATTGTTATAGGTGTCAAATTCAATGCAGAACATATCGGCATTGAGGTGTTCCTCGTCACGTAAACCTAATTGTCCTAAAATACTATCAGGATTAGGATCATACATTTTGGCAAACACATAAATAGCATAATCATCATAAGCTATTTTTACTTCAGTGCGAAACGACGGAGAAACATCATAAACAGGAAGATATTGCTTAAAATCGCTTATGGGTGTGAGAGTTGCCCATATTGCATCATCGTCTGTTCCGTTAATTTTAGGCGCGGTATTAATCCTGGTTGCCTGAGTTGATTTCCTGTTACTACGAGGATCAGGATTCTTATCAGCGAATAGTTGAAATGAAAAAAATAAAGCCAACGAAAATAGAAAAAGTGTGCGCACCAGAGTAAAAATTTTGGCGCAAAGATATAGGTTGTCTTTTATAAGTTTATTGTTATAAAAAGATTTATTTTAGCAGCGCGTTAAAATCAGGAATTATTCATCTTTAATTTACCGTTTACAATTTGTAAGAGTAATAAAACCAATATTATATGGTTTTTTGCATTTAGGGATTGTTTTAAAGGGAAGACATTTTTACAGGTTTTATGAAACTAATAACTGATCATTTTAATAAAATAAATTTACAATGAATCTTCACGAATATCAGGCTAAACAGATTTTAAGCAGTTTTGGCGTTCCTGTACCTAAGGGTATCATGGCCGAAACGATCGAACAGGCAGTTGATGCAGCTAAAGAAATTCAGCAATTAAGCGGATCGCAATTTTGTGTGGTTAAAGCTCAGATTCATGCCGGCGGCCGTGGAAAAGGTGGCGGCGTTAAACTGGCCAAATCACTTGATGATGCACGCGAAAAAGCCACCAACATATTGGGAATGAATCTTATCACTCCCCAAACCGGCGCCCAGGGGAAACTGGTACGCAAAGTGTTGATACAAGAAGATGTTTATTATCCCGGAGTTTCCGAAACAAAGGAGTTTTACCTGAGTATGTTATTGAACAGGCAGGAAGGCAAAGCCATGATCATGTACTCAACCGAAGGCGGTATGGATATTGAAGAAGTGGCTGAACATACTCCGGATAAAATTTTCGTTGAAATTATTGATCGCAAAGTAGGATTACAGCCTTTCCAGTGTCGCAATGTTGCTTTTAATCTGGGATTATCGGGCGAAGCTCATAAAAATATGGTGAAATTCGTGAAAGGCATTTATGATGCTTATATGGGCGCAGATTGTGCCATGCTCGAAATTAATCCTGTTCTGAAAACCAGTGATGATAAAATTCTGGCTGTTGACTGTAAAATGCGCCTTGACGGAAATGCATTGTATCGCCATGCTGATTATGCTGCCATGCGCGATATTCATGAAGAAGATCCATCGGAAGTGGAAGCCGGAAAGTATAACCTCAATTATGTAAAACTTAATGGTAACGTTGGTTGCATGGTGAATGGAGCTGGCCTGGCCATGGCTACCATGGATATTATCAAGCAAAGCGGCGGCGACCCTGCCAATTTCCTTGATGTGGGTGGTACAGCAAACGCTGAGCGGGTAGAACGTGCCTTCCGTATCATACTGAAAGATCCGGCTGTGAAAGCTATCCTTGTTAATATTTTGAATATAGGGAATATCCCAATCCCAATAATTGTAAGGCTGCAAGGCACTAATGCCGAAGAAGCTAAAGAACTTATTAATAATTCAGGACTGGCAGTATATTCTGCTACTACTTTGCAGGAAGCTGCAGACTTGGTGAATAAAGTACTTCAAAATTAATTTGTTGGTATAGGGGATTACAAATCCCGGGCTCTATCGGGGCGGATCACAGATCCGCCCCGGCAATCCATTCTCCATTCCCCTATCATTAAAAATAAAAAAACGCACCTCGTGATTTACAAGGTGCGTTTTTCGTTTCAGCGAAATTTGATTTTATTTGAATGCAAGCTCAATCGGATGCGTCTGTTCTTCAATATTTCCAAGCATGGCATCATCAAAAATAAAATTGGTAAGTTTATTGTCGAGATATTGCTGATAGGCATACATATCGAAATAACCATGGCCGCTCAGGTTGAAAAGAATGGTTTTTGGTGTGTTTTCGGCTTTTGCCTTCAGTGCTTCCCTTATCGTGTAAGCAATAGCATGTGCAGTTTCGGGAGCTGGAAGAATGCCTTCGGCCTGAGCAAATTTTAAGCCTGCCTCGAAACATTCAAGCTGATCGATAGCTACAGCCTCAACAATTCCTTCGTTTGCAAGAGCGCTCACCAGTGGTGCTGCACCATGATAACGTAATCCGCCGGCATGAATTCCGGGCGGGATAAAGTCGTGGCCGAGTGTGTGCATAGGTAGGAGTGGAGTCATTCCTGCAACATCTCCAAAATCATATCTGAAAATTCCTTTTGTGAGTTTCGGGCATGATGAAGGTTCAACAGCAACAAACCGGGTTTTCTTTTTGCCATCCAGATTATGCCGTATAAAGGGGAACGAAATTCCTGCAAAATTCGATCCTCCGCCTAAACACCCGATAACTACATCTGGATAATCGCCTGCTTTTTCGAATTGCTTTTCAGCTTCGAGGCCAATAATAGTCTGGTGCAGCAACACATGATTTAATACGCTACCAAGCGCATATTTTGTTCCCGGATCGGCAACAGCCAGTTCCATAGCTTCGCTGATGGCAATACCCAGGCTGCCCGGGCTATCGGGAAATTTAGCAAGGATATCACGTCCGGCTTGTGTGTATATGCTGGGCGAAGCTTCCACTTTCCCGTTCCACATGTTCATCAGCATTTTACGGTATGGTTTCTGGTCGAAACTAACTTTAACCATAAAAATCTGCAAGTCAATTCCGAAGTAGTTACATGCAAAACTCAAAGCGCTTCCCCATTGTCCGGCACCAGTTTCGGTAGTAATCTTTTTGATGCCTTCCATCTTATTGAAATAAGCCTGAGGAATAGCAGTATTTGTTTTGTGCGAACCTGCCGGACTAACACCTTCATATTTATAATAAATTTTTGCCGGAGTTCCGAGCATTTTTTCCAGGTTCACTGCTCTGTATAACGGCGACGGCCTGAACATGCTGTAAAGTTCACGAACTTCGTTTGGAATGCTGATAAAGCGTTCGCCCGACATTTCCTGCTTTATCAGTTCGTCGGGGAAAATTGCACTCATTGAAGCGCTGTCTATTGGTTTTAACGTACCCGGATGCAGGGGTGGCAACATTTTTCCGCCCAGATCGGCAGCAATATTATACCATTTATCAGGCATTTCTTCGGGTAAAAGCACAATGTTTCGTTTGTTGTTTTGCATAACAGTAAGTATTAATTAAGAAAGTGGATGAA
>JAIFMH010000138.1 GCA_020048595.1 Bacteroidota bacterium
TAAATAATAATTAGAAGCGTTATAATGATTGATTTACTTTAATCATAAAAGTAACTCAATATCAGCGGCATTATGTAAAATTTTTTTCCACAAAAGCGTAAACAGTTGCAAAATGATTTAACGAGATGGATTTCCCGTTTAAAATGCACGAAATAAATCTATAATTTTCTGTAAGAAACCTAAAAAAAGTCGGATCAGAAAAAAGGTAAAAGCCTGACAAAAGTATAAGTCGTATAGTCTTGTACCATGGGTACAACTCAATAAGTTATAAAATTGGACCAAAATTTAATTCTTAAACGTTTAATTTAATGATACTTTCATTTTCAGAAAGTATTTATCTGCATTTTATGTGTCATTATCTGTTTTTACGGATCAATAATTGTCCCGATTTTCCAAAATTGAAAATAACAGATTGATAACAGAATTATCTCCGGTTGGAGATTTGCTCCAATCTTAGATATTCCATCGATCAATTTTTCACAAAACGCTTACTGATTTGTAGTCCGTTATTAAGAATAAGTACCATATATACACCAGGCAATAAATCATCAACCGGAATGGCTATTTCTTTCTGACCCGCATTTAGCTCGAATGTACTCCGCTGCCTACCCACAATATCAACAATCAACCCTTGCCGCTTTACTACAGAAGCAGATATACTTAAGTTTATCAATTTATCTGAAGGGTTAGGATAAAGTGAAACAGACAGAGAGTTACTTTCAATATCTGCAACCGATGTAAACGTAAGTTGCTGTAGAATCATATCTGAGCGTTTTGTCAGAAATGGTTTAATTCCATAGGGTGTATGAGAGTCAACAGTTGTAATGAATCCGTCATGAAAATCAGTTACGGTGTAACCATAATCAAGGGTGCGGTAAGTATCTTCAACAGCAGCATCAGTTATCAGAGTTTTCAACGAATCGATATGAGGGAAAATAAAGCCGGGACTAATAATCTGGCGGGCAATGGTATCAAGATAGCGCTGGAATTTTGCATCAAATTCAGGTATCGACAATATTTTAGTAGCAAGCGGTCGTGGTTCACTATGTGTAAACCAATCCAGGCAATTGCGGGTAGCCCAATCACGGTCAACCCAATCTACTCCAAATGTATTATCTGCATCGTAAGCTATAAATTCAAACTTACCGGTTCCGGTATTATGATAGAGGAAATAATTGTTTTTATTGTACATATAGTCGTCCCAGTTACCGGTAGCAATATCAATAGCAAAAGCTTTCAGTAAGCCATCCACATTAATTTTTTTTGATATCTGAGCAGCGAAATTCGCGTCAACCGGTTGATTGAGTGCAGTAATAAGTTCTACCAGGTCGGTATAGTCATCTTCTTCTTCATTGGTTTGTAAATCATACGCACGGCCACCAGTGGTTGACCCACTATTAATGTCTTTGTATTTTTGCTGATCAGCTCCCTGGTAAACCAGGTCGGCAGGCCAGGTACATTTATAAAGATTTCCGCTCTTTTCACCATAGACTTTTTGCAGCCAATCCTTATCCATTTCCTCGAGGTTGGTATACAACCCATAATAACTATTGTTAATGTACAAGCGCACAAAACTGGTGCGCCTTTCAACCATTCCGGAATTCTCCCATGTATCATAAAAAAGTTTTTCACGGATCAGTGTCGGATCATTGTGCTGACCGTTAAGATTAATCTTTTTAACGCCCTGGTATCTGCGTCCGGAAACATAAGTGTTAAAGCTTATTTTAAAAGATTTTTTTTGAGAAACACGCGATGTATTTCCCCGTAACCGGAAACCAACATTCAAAACTGTATCGCGACCAGTTCCATAATCGTATATGAACATAGCCTTAAAATAATGATCCGAATATACATCCTTCATTATTAATGCAAGTGAATCTGCCGGAATTTCAATATGAACTGACGAAATGCGGGATTCGTCAAAAAGGGTGGTCTGTGAAAATAATACAGATAATGGAAATGTGATCAGGAAGATCAGTGAGGACAAGATTTTCATGTATGTTGTTGCAGATTTAGATCTTTCATAAGCCGGACTTCAATTATTTTCAGAAATAAATGAATCGTTTCCGGTTATCAGACCAATCAAATCCCCTAAAGCTTTTTGCTTTAATACCAGGATTTAATTTCCGGCAAAATTACAAAATGAAAACCATATTCACTAAATTACCTTATCCGTCCACCATGCCATCAGAGTGGTACTTATACTTTTACTATGCATACAATCCTTTCTTAACTTCCCTCATCTTCTTATAGTTTGTCCAGTTGAAGGTATTTAAAAACTGTGCAGCTGACTGGGCACCTCTGATGAATAGATCAATTTTAGCTTCTTCGGTTAATCCAAAGTTAAGCCAGTTGTGATTTCCTGTATCAATATACCCTATCAGGTGACGAAAATCAGGATTTGTGCGTAAAAAATTATCATCGGAAGAGAACCTGGCAGTATTGAAAACAGAACCGATAAGGCTGAAAAATTTCTTATTCTGATTAACTTCAGCTTTATCAAGTCCGATCTTTACGCCAAAAGTTGGTGCTTCGGGAACCTTCGCATTATTATGAAAAATATCGATCGGGAAGTTCGAAATAATACCACCATCCATAAACAGTATTTCATTAGGAATTGATGCGTGGAGACCGGTCAATTTATTCCATTTTCGCCATGCATCAGCACCGGTTGGCAGATTATTGAGCCGGAATGGCTGAAAAAAGAATGGGATTGACATAGATGCACGAGCAAAATCAGCAGGATTGGCATTATCCGGATTTACATAAAACAATTCTGACATTTCGGGGAAAACAATTTTGCTTTGAGTTGTAATATCAGCAGCTATAATTGCCAGATCCAAAAGTTCCTTTTGCGAATTGTAAACAGCATTGGTAATCCTGTTCCGCAAGTTATTCCCTTCGCTTACACCTGCATCACGCAATTGCTGCAAATCACCCATATTCTTGATTTTCTTCTGGTTAAGAAGGTTTTTCATCCAGTCGTGAAAGTTTTTACCTGGATTCAACCCAAAATCGTCACGGAAATTATCAATGACCTGGGTCCCTTTTAAAGCCAGTTTAACATTGCTGACATCGCCAAGCAAGGCATCAATAAATTCTCGGGCATCCTTGTCACCATCAACAAAATCATACAATTTTTTATTACACAAACAATCCAGTATCCAGCTGCTTTTTGCCTCGTCAATTCTGCCCGCAGCAGCCATTAATAGGGTATTTATTGAACCGGCGGAAGTACCGGCCAGGCTCAGAAACCTGATATTCATCTGCTCAAGAACATACACATAGCCAACCAGTGCAACCCCGAGAACGCCTCCCCCTTCCTGAACCAGGTCAACATATTGATGCCCCTGATCATCGATGATGTCCGAGAAATTTTTATCGGGACCGACAGATTCTTTCAATTCTTCAAGTATGCTCAGAACCAAACCATTTTCGGTAAAATCTGTAATTTTCATTGTTTAGATTTTTAAATGAATAAATAATTAATGAATCATTTTTGAAATCAATCACTTAACTGATTTCCCAATTCCTACCCTACCTGATAGGGGAAATTTTATGATAGGCTATGAATAAAAGAACGACTTCTAAACAAAAGAATAGCTCTAAAAAGTATGCGCTTAAAAGGCTTATCAATGCTTTACAATAAAGGAAGTCTGATGACAGATCACAAGGATTTTAGCAGGCGAGAACTTTGAAAGGTATATTTCAGTAAGCCAAATACTCCAAGTTCTTTTAGAAAAAAAAATGATATTTAAGCTGGGCTTAAGGTGCAGTTTGCTTTGCTAAAGCAGAAATCAGGACACTTTTAAAGAGCTATTTTAACAGCTATGGTTTATTAACACTTCAAACTTTTTTTTGTGCGAACGGAAAAATAATTTTCTTATTTTTCAAGGGGTGAGAGCAGTCCGATAATTACCTATATATTTGAATTACTAATACTTATAAAATTATTCGATATTGATTATATATTTGAAAAACCACTTTTATGTTTTTGATCCTATAAAAATATTGCGGGCAGTGTTTCCAATTAAATTGGTTGCAATAAGGTCGACAGTACCTCCGATTATACCTCCGGCAAAAGGAACAGCTTTACCCAGATTAATGGCGCTCCGGCCACCATATTTTGACAATAAACGAAATCCTACTTTTTGATTGATGGCCAGTAAAGATCTTTCGGAAATACTTTCGATAATACGGGTAGTAAATTTTGTCCCAATCAGGATTCCCGCTTCCTGAATTAAATCCTTTGCAAAATTACCAGCCAGGCAAACATAAACAAGTGTTTTTACCTTATCATCCCGGAGGTCATAACCGCCCATATGGGCAATGGCTGCTATCATCCGGATCTGAATATAAAGTACACTAGCCAGATTAGCAGGAATGGCAACAGGTAGTGTCATGAGTCCTCCGATACCGGTTATAAAACCACTGGTACATGCCTTTGCATTTTGCCATCGTATCAGGGAATCAGCCTTTTGGTGCAGCGTGCCTTCCTGAATCATAAATTTTTGAGCAAGTTCATTCGCTGTATCAAGGCCTGGAACTCCATTCAGAGCTTTTTCGTAAGCCCAATCCAGAATTTTCATCAGCGCTGGATGATTGAGTGATTTTGTCATGATCAGCTAACATCAAAACATGTACCATTTATAATAACTGTCAGATTCTAAAATGTCATAATCAATATACTGTATATGAACAACATAATAAATACACAAGTTAATTCATGATCAAATCCGCGTTCATTCACCGGCTGAACCCACAATGGTCTGTTTATTAATCGTACCTTTGCAACGAAATAAACGGTGATGTTTGAAAACCTGAATCAACCATATCCATTCAATAACAATTTTAAACATAACCTGCGTACAATCGCTTTTGTATGTATGGGTTTTATGTTGATCATGCTGTATTTTCAGCCTTTCGGCATAAATTTTCTGGCTTCACCAAAAGATGGATATTTTGTTTTGATGATTGGTTTAGTCAGCGCAGCAACATTCTTTTTCAACACACTTATTTTACCTGGATTATTTCCTAAAATTTTTGATTCCGAACGTTGGACAGTCAGGAAGGAATTAATATGGAATGTTGGAATGTTTATCTTTATGATAACCGGATTTACATTAACTGCCTTGGTTTTCAGAATATCAGGAATGCAATCACTCACTGTTTTCCGCTCAGGTGCTATAGCATTATTACCTCTGATCCTTTTTAATCTGGCAAACTATAATAATTCACTGAAATCGAAGGTTGCGCAGGTTATTGATTCCGGCAGGCATTGGTTGGCTGAAGAAAGAAAGGGTATACATACAGGTGCAGATGAAGTTGTACGGATTGAATCGGAAAATGCAAAAGAAGTTTTCGAAGCCGAGCTTAAGAACATTGTACTTATACAGTCAGCAAGTAATTATATTGAGATTTTCTACCGCGAAGGCGCAGTTGTCCGTAAGCAAATGATCAGACAAACATTGAGTAAAGTGGAATCACTCTTATCCGGCTTTCAGAATATTATTAAATGTCACAGGTGCTGTCTGGTAAATATCGACCAGATTTCGAGGCTAACCGGAATATCCCCCAATTACACACTTGAAGCCAATGGACTTGATTTCCGGATTCCACTTTCCAGACAAAATGTTAGCAAGTTCAGGAAGCTTATTTCAGCGAAGTAATCGCTTTTTAATCGCAAAACACTTGGTCATTTCATCCTATTCATCTGCTTTTTTTCAGGATATTTAGCCATATCGGCCAAATCCAGAAGCATTTCGTCCCTGATAAACCTGCATCTCGTCCCATAATCTGACATTTCCGCCCATTTTAGTCAGTGCAGCCCATTTTTCAGTATGTCATCTTTTTCAGCAGTAATTTTGTATCAGTAAAAGTTCAGTCAAAGATAATCACTCTCTCTAAAAGTGACCCTTTGCTACTTAACGATCATCACTTTTACAAATCCCCAAATTTTACTTGCAAATGAATATGATGAAAGAATTGAACATTGGAGGACTAATAATTCCTGTGCCAATAATCCAGGGAGGAATGGGTGTTGGAATTTCACTTTCAGGTCTGGCTTCAGCAGTGGCTGAAGAAGGTGGTGTAGGTGTTATATCAGCTGCCGGGCTGGGTATGTTATATAAAACCAATTCAAACGACTATCTTGCTAATTGCATTTATGGTTTGAAAGAAGAAATAAGGAAAGCCAGGCAAAAATCGAAAGGAATACTTGGAGTAAACATAATGGTTGCACTTACCAATTATGAAGATCTTGTTCGTACTTCCATTGAAGAAGGGATAGATATTGTTATTTCAGGAGCCGGTCTTCCGCTTGATCTGCCGAAATTCCTGACGCCTGGTTGCAAAACCCGCCTTGTACCTATTGTTTCATCGGCCAGAGCCGCTGCACTAATTTGCAACAAATGGCTGGCTAATTACAATTATCTTCCTGATGCAGTTATTGTTGAAGGTCCTAAAGCAGGTGGTCATCTCGGGTTTAAACCCGATCAGATCTTTGATGAAAATTATGCAATCGAAAAATTAATCCCTGAAGTAGTTTCTGTTGTAAATCCGATTGGTTTGCTGAATGGCAAGGAAATTCCGGTTATAGCTGCAGGAGGAATATATTCAGGCTCTGATATTGACAAAATATTGAAACTTGGGGCTTCGGGCGTTCAGATGGGGACACGCTTTGTAACCACAGATGAATGTGATGCTTCAATCGAATTTAAACAGGCTTATCTGAACGCAACCAAAGAAGATGTAACAATCATTAAAAGTCCGGTTGGGATGCCGGGTCGTGCTATAAAATCGCCTTTTCTTGAAGAAGTTTTGGCCGGAAAACGCCAACCCAAGACTTGCCCGGTAAATTGTATACGCACCTGCGATATCAGTACAGCTCCTTATTGTATTATCGCTTCGCTTACTTCAGCACTCAGAGGTAATTTCAGAAGAGGGTATGCTTTTGCCGGCAGTAATGTATGGCGGACGAATAAAATCATTCCTGTAAAAGAGCTGATGGATACTATTAAACAAGAATATAATGCCTATCAGTTAAAAGCAGAATTGGTGACTTGCTGATAAATGAGTTAAGCATACAAATAAAAAATCCCTGCTGCTGATAAGATAAGTGGCGGGGATTTCTCTTTCTGACAATTCAAGGCTGGCAAAAAACAAAAAGGATGACTGTAAACGAATATCATCAATTTATATTGATTTAGGATTTTACAGCAACCACTAGCATTTCGAAATTTTCGGTAGTAAGAATATCTTTTCTGCTGAATGCACCGAGAGTGGCGCCAAAAATATCAATTTGTCTAAAATTTAATGACTTCAGTAACCAGGTTATTTCTGAAGGAACATAATACCTTTCGTTGCATTGCAGTTCCGTCTTCTTATCATTATCATCTTCAAAAACAGTAGTATTGTAATCACGAAAAGTCATTAAATCGAATGAGCTTTCAGTAGTAGCGGCATTTCCTTCTTTAGCTGATGATTCAAGAAAATCTTTTACCGAGTGGTAAAGGGGGAATAGACCGTTCAACGTTGTAAAAATCAGTTTCCCACCGGGTTTCAGGGAGTTGGCAGCATTCTGAAGAATCTGAAAATTCATTTCATCTGTTTCCATCAAGGGGAAAGCACCTTCGCAAAGCATAATTGCCAGATCAAATTCATTACTGAATGGCAACCGGCGGGCATCATGCTTTTGAAAATCAATTATAAGTTTATGTTCAGCAGCTTTTTCCCGGGCTCTCCGCAATTGTGAATCTGAAAAATCAATTCCTGTTACATGATAACCACGCTTTGTTAATTCAATAGAATGCCGGCCGGTTCCGCAGCCAATATCCAGGATTTTAAGATTTTTGTCATAAGCAATCTCACTTTCGATGAAATCGCATTCGCCTGAGGTTCCTTGTGTAAAAATCTCGTTGTCGTATTTCAAACCATAATTTTCGAACAACGACTCATACCATTGTTTCATATCTATATGATTTTTATTTGATTATAATAATTTGTCTGTTAAAGTTTACACTATCACCGGCACGTAACTTTTTACGTTTCTGGTATTCAACAACTTTATTCACTTTAACCTCACCATCAACTATCCGCTGGTTGGCTTCACCACCGGACTCAACCAGGCCCAGCAGTTTCAAAAGCTGATTTAGTTGGATGTATTCATGATCTATAAGTTCGAATTCCATAAAAAATTTAAATTAGGTTTTGAAAATCGGGGAACGCTCCCTATCACCATTCACTTTTCACTTTTCACTCTTCACTTTTCACTTTTCACTTTTCACTCTTCACTTTTCACTCTTCACTTTTCACTTTTCACTCTTCACTAATTTTCCTTGGTAAAATATAGCGATTATACAACAACAGGCCTATAATAGTAGCTACACCAATCAAACTGAAGATAAACCACAATACGCCTGGCTGATGAAGTTTATCTACAAAATGCACGTAGAGTGTCGCACCAAGTATTCCGCCTATTCCACTTCCGATAACGCCATACAGAAAAGCGTATCCCTGGTACAAAGCCTTTTTGTCGGCAGGAGCAATCAATCCGACATAGGATATAAACTTCGGATGTGCTGTCATCTCACCAATTGAGAAAATTATTATTCCACCAATAAAAACCCAGGCATGTGTTGATATTGAAAGAACTGCCATTCCGATTGTTCCCATCGCAATTCCGGCAATCATAGTCGGCAATGCAGGCGTTTTACGCACAATACTTGATACTAAAAGTTGCAACAGTATGATACAGCCTGAACTTATAACAGTTACATGTTCCGTATCAAATTTCCATGCAGGATTCTGTACAAAAATACGAAGAAAAGAATTTACCACATTGTTTACCGGAGTCATGTCAACATAATCCTTCAGATACCAAAGCACAGTATCAAACATCTGGAAATACAGTATCCAGAATCCTGAATAGATAAAGATCATAAGTAGAAACCGATAATCTTTTAGAACCAGGAAAATGCCTTTAAAAACTTCTATAAGTGGTTTTGTGCTTTTGGGCCTTGGAGGTTCGCGATACACAAAAATGTTTAACAGTAACATGGAACCTGTACCTACGGCAGCCATCACAAAAATATAGCTCCAACCAATGCTTTTAAGGTATGGGACAAATATCAGAGGGAAGATAAATGCACCCAGGTTGATGCTCCAGTAATAAATCCCAAAGCCTAAAGATGAATTGCTTTCGTCAGTAACCCTTGCAATTGTTCCCGCTATGATCGGTTTAAAGAACCCCGCTCCAACAGCCATAAGAATAAGGCTCAGAAATACCATTCCATATGATGTGGACATGCTCGTAAAGAAATATCCTGTACTCATTACAGAGAAAGCCATCATCAATGTGCGACGGTATCCAAACCTATCAGCAAGTGCTCCGGCAAGGATAGGAAGAAAATATAATAAAGGAGTAATTGTGCTTTTTATCACGCCCACACTTTCTTTTGAGAAACCCAATCCGCCTTCAGGAATGCTCATTACCAGGTAAACTGAAAGTACCGACATTACACCATAATACGATCCCCGTTCGAAAAACTCCATTGTAATAACAGTCCAAAAACTGCGTGGAAACGACTTAATGCCGGACTTTGGGGATGATGCCTGAAGATTCTTCATAAGCAATTCGGGTTGTTCTATTTGTGAACTGCAAAAGAAAGAAAAATAGTGATGCTTTAAACACAGATTTATTACAGTTGGAAAGAGAAAAGGGAACACCCATTTGAAGTCAATTTATATTCCTCATGATCCTTAAATAAAGACAAAAACATGCTCTTACATTCAGAACAATTAAATTTGCATGTATAGTTTTGGTAAACTTGCAGCAAATTATGCAGCAGATAAAAATCAAATTCCTGAACCCATGAAAAATCACAAGCTATTAATTATCTTTTCTTTATGCTTGTTGGCATTAAGAATTTCAGCCCAGGTAACGTTTACTGTACAATCACTGCCAGCCAATACACCTATGGAGGATAGCCTGTATATCGCAGGAAACTTTACCGGCTGGGAAGCAGGA
Organism: Bacteroidota bacterium; assembly: GCA_020048595.1. GTDB lineage: Bacteria > Bacteroidota > Bacteroidia > Bacteroidales > UBA4417 > UBA4417. Next base: position 10,028 of record JAIFMH010000138.1, read on the forward strand.
TTGCCTCAATACATGTTGCATAAAAACAACGCAGGCAAATGGAGCATAACACTCAATGCACAACCAGCCGGTACAATTATCAAGTTTAAATTTACGAGAGGCACATGGGGAACAGTTGAAAAAGGTTCCGCTGGTGAGGAAATTCAGGACCGGACTTTCGCATTTACCAGTGGCAGTTCTTCTGTTGATATTACTATATTAAACTGGGCTGATGCCGGCGGCGGAAATAATTCAACTGCAGCTGACAATGTCAAAATAATGAGTACTGACTTTTACATGCCACAGCTGAATCGAACACGCAGGATTTGGATTTATTTACCACCTGATTACGAAACATCCGGGATAAGCTATCCGGTGCTTTATATGCATGATGGTCAGAATCTTTTTGATGCAACTACATCCTTTTCAGGAGAGTGGGAAGTAGATGAAACGCTCAATAATCTGGCATCGCAAGGGAAACGGGTACCAATTGTTGTTGGTATTGATAACGGAGGAGTTGATCGTATTAATGAATATACTCCATGGCCCAACTCGCAATATGGAGGTGGTGAAGGAGACATGTATATGCAATTCATTTTAGAAACACTTAAACCTTACATTGATGTGAATTACCGGACTTTAGCTGATAGGGATAATACAGGAATTATGGGCAGTTCGCTCGGTGGATTGATTTCGCATTATGGTGCAATCAAATACCAGGAAACCTTTAGTAAAGCAGGATTATTTTCTCCTTCCTACTGGTTCTCCGACAGTGTATGGTCTTTCACAAATGATATCGGCAAACAGCAGGATCTGCGTTTCTTTCAGCTTTGCGGCACTAACGAAAGCGATGGAATGGAAGCTGAAATGAAGCGAATGAATGACTCGTTGGTAAGCATGGGATTTAGCCAGGATCAAATTTTCAATAAAATTGTAATTGGTGGACAACATAATGAGAAACTCTGGCGTGAAGCGTTTGGAGAAGCTTACTTATGGCTTTTTGATACTTACATCACATCAGTCGATAAATTAACTGAGATTAAAGAAATAACATGCAATCCAAATCCTGTTGCAGATTTTTTAATATTAACTTCTGAAATGAAAATTGCTTTTGATTCCATAAAGATCCATAATATGAATGGACAGCTCGTTAAAACAATCATTCGTCCGATGGATAACCAGATTGATGTTCATGAATTATCACCGGGTACTTATATTATGAGATGCTTCTCAGATAAAGACCTGACAGAGTGCAAGTTTATTAAGAAATAAGATTTGCACTCATTAAAAAAGTCCCGATCGACAGACCGGGACTTTTATTTAAACGTATTAACGTAAAATACTATTTACCAATTTTAATATCAAGACCTACTGCTAAAAGCCAGGTAGTTTTGGCATAATCTTCAGTAACCGGAATGTTGGTTGTTCCAAGCAAATGATTGTATGTTTTGCTATCTTCACCATAAAAAGTTACAAGTCCACCCAGGTTTAATCCTATTGCAGGAGAAATTTGGTATTGACCACCAAAACCAACAGTGTTTGATGAAAGACTGTAGCTAAGATCGGTTTGATAGTCTTTCGAAACGCCAGTTTGAGCTGTCAGGAAACCTGCACTCAGGAGGAATTTTTCAGTAAGATTATACTCCAGGCCTAAAGCCAGCTCATAGAAATTTTTATCAATTACTGCATCATTTGGAACCAAAACACCGAAAGGATCTTTTTTACCGTAATCAGCATTTTTATCCCAATAATAATTAAATCCAAGCGAAGCGTTTAACTTTTTAGCAACAGGGTAAGAAGCTCCAATAGAAAGCAATGCAGGCATATCAGCCCTTGTTGTTGCACCATCAGGAAACGAACCGGTACCATCAACTGTAGTTTCATTTGTGAGTTCAATTTTTGTCTTCATTTCGTATTTGAAAGCAAGGGTCAGTTTTTCAGCAATGGTAAGGTTTGCTCCAAAGATCGGAGTATAACCTGTCCCTGTTTGAGTTACATCTACCTGAGCATCCCCTGTACCAGCAGCTAAAGCACCCATTTGCGCTGCTCCTCCACTTAATTGAGCAGCTCCCGCAGTTGCCTGTGCTGAGCCGGCAGTTGCCTGTCCTGCTGTTGTTGTATAAACAACCTGTGATGTAGCGATAGGTGTACTTGCTGATTGGCCTACTGCAGTTAAAGCTCCTTCAAACTGAGCTTGTTGCGTTGCAGTTATATATCCTGCAGCCTGAGCTTGTGCATAGGTTAAGGATCCCAAACCATTAGCTGTAAGATCTCCGGCAGCAGCAGCAGCTCCTGTATATTGTGTTGCTACACCGGTATAATAGGTTGCAACACCCGTATAATAGGTTGAACCGTCAGAAAAATATTTATTCATTTGAGTTCCGAATGCCTGAGCTTTCAAAAAGTCACCGGCAAATGTGGGAGCAGTAAAACCCGGAATTGAAGGTGCTGTGTATGTAGGGTTGATCATAATATCCATGATAGAACCGTTATACGTATTCTTAGCTGTAACAGCACGAATACCAGCAAAAAGGGAAATAGCCGGATTAATTTCATAAGAAACACCAAACTGGTAGCCAAAATAAATTGAAGTACCTTCGAAATTAATATCAGCTTTATAATCAGTAACACCAAAACCAGTACCCAATTTAGGCACTAAATCTGAAATCCCCATTTCGAAGGATGGTAAACCCGTATCATAGGTAGCACCGCCGCCGCCGCCGACCGGATTGAAACCAAATGAAAAAGCAACTTTATCTATTTTATATGCCATGTAAACACCAGGAAAAACAGGAGCTTTAACGATACCAGTGTATTTTGCGTCAGGTGATCCATGCAGGTAAGGATAGTCGTTAATTACGTCTTTGGTTTGAAAAATGGATTGATTATTCAAAGAAAGATGGAATCCGTTACTTAATTTGGTAAGTCCTGCTGGATTGTAATATACAGCATCAATCCCTAAACAAGCATTCCGGGCAAGCATACGTGCATAAGCTGCACTTTGATTGGTATTAGTCATTATTCCCCCAGCCATAAGGCCTGTACTTAATAATGCTGCAGAAAGAGCAAGGAGTAGTTTTCTTTTCATTTTTCTGTTTTTGGTTAATAGTTTAATTCCTATTTGTCTTTGAAGCAGCCAAAATATACAGTTTTTTCCATAATACCAAATTAAATTGAAGGCCAGAACATTACAAACAGCCTACACCCTTACGTATTCGGGAGTTTAGATATGTTTGATAAATTAACAATTAGTTAACAAAATACCTGGGAGCAGGAAACAGCCTGTGAATTTCATTGCTACAAATCCAAATATTTGCCAGAAAATTATTTGATTTTTAAACGTCGGTTAGATTTTGCTATACTATCTTTTGTGGCTGGATAAAAATATTTTTCTTCATTTATATACCAGTTTAAATCAAAGCCACAGAGAATTAAACCAGGAATTCCGTTTCTCGAATTATTCTAAAAATGGGTTTTTCATACTTTTATTCATTAATTTTACCGAGGCTAAGCATACAAAATATGATTTTAGCACCTTGGATAACCCGAAATCAGAAGTTTTAGCCTGCTGCACTATCTAATAATCAACACATTGAAATTTTAAGATAAAATTTTGCATAAATTTTAATGTTTTTTTTCAACCTCTATTGCTCAAATAGAAAAAAGAATTACCTTTGCAGCCTCAAAAAACGATATGGTCCGTTCGTCTAGGGGTTAGGACGTCAGGTTTTCATCCTGGTAACAGGGGTTCGATTCCCAAGGCTTCGTAACCGCTATTATGCAAAAACAATGCGTAATTCAATTAAAGCTTTTCGTGAATTAGAAGACAAAACCGTTGCTACGGAAAAACTACCTTCACTTGTTTCTCTAATTGATAAACTGGCTAAGAAAAGCATCATTCACAAAAACAAAGCCGCGAACTTAAAATCAAAGCTCACAAAAAAAGTGAACGCGCTTTAATCAAAATCTTTACTTAGGAAAGAGCCTCTGATTTCAGGGGCTTTTTCGTTTTATATAGTTTTGTATTTTAGCATCATCTATTTATTCTGTTTTAAAAACAATTAACTGATGAATAAAATATCGAAAATTTCTATTAAAGATTGGGCTGAAGATGATCAACCACGCGAAAAACTTCTAAATAAAGGACCAGCAGCTCTCAGCAATGCCGAATTAATTGCAATATTAATTGGTTCCGGTAACAATGAGGAATCGGCAGTTGCCTTATCAAAAAGAATTATGAATGAGGTAAACGACAACTTTGCTGAATTAGCAAGGCTCACTATTTCGGATCTTCAAAAATATAAAGGAATAGGCGAAGCAAAAGCAATTACAATAGCTGCGGCACTTGAACTCGGACGTAGAAGAAGTACTTCGATTCTTAACGAAAAGCCCCAGGTTAAAGACAGTAAAACTGCCTATATCCTGTTCCAGAAAGAACTCGGGGATTTGAATTACGAAAGCTTCTGTGTGCTATTGCTTAACAGGGCTAATAAAGTTTTGAAAACTGTAAGGATAAGTGATGGCGGAATAACCGGTACTGTTGTTGACCAGCGAAAAGTCTTTAAAATTGCTCTTGATAATAATGCCACATCAATTATTTTAGGACACAATCATCCTTCGGGCCAGCTTACACCAAGTACTGCAGATATTGACCTGACTAAAAAGATGAAAGCTGCCGGAGAAACGCTCGATCTACCGGTTCTCGATCACATTATTGTTGGCGACGGGAATTATTATAGTTTTGCAGATGAAGGAATAATGTGAAAGAAGGAGGGGTTAGGGATTGGGAGTTGGGATTTAGAGAGATGGGGAAAAGGACTATTGAACATTTGAACATTGAACATTTGAACATTGAACATTGAACATTTGAACATTGAACATTTGAACGCGAAGCATTTGAATTTACCATTTTAGATCGACAGATAGCCAATTAACTAATTAGAAGAAGATTTTAATGCTAAAAATAGTAACCGTAGTTGGCGCAAGGCCTCAGATTATTAAAGCTGCTGCTTTGAGCCGCGCTATTCGGAATTCGTTTTCAAATGAAATTGAGGAGATAATTATTCATACAGGACAACATTACGATGCCAATATGTCGCAGGTGTTTTTCGAAGAACTTGGTATTCCAAATCCACATATCAACCTTAATATCGGCTCAGCTTCGCACGGCAAACAAACAGCACAGATTATTCACGATATTGAGAAGGTATTGCTTTCAGAAAAGCCTGATTTTATTGTGCTTTTTGGCGACACTAATTCAACATTAGCCGGAGCTATTGCTGCAAGTAAAATACATATTCCTATCGTACATATCGAAGCCGGATTGCGCTCATTCAATAAAAGTATGCCTGAGGAAATTAACCGTATTATGTGCGACCATGCCTCTACCCTACTGTTTGTTCCTACTCAAACAGGAATAAAAAACCTGGAACGGGAAGGTTTTACAACCGGCACTGCCGCCCCTTATACTGCAGATCATCCTGGCGTTTTTCATTGTGGAGATATTATGTTCGACAACCTTGTTCACTTTTCGGAAATGGCCGGGCAGAAAACAGATATCATGCAAACTCTTGACCTGAAAGAGAATGAATTTGTACTTTGCACCATTCACCGCGATAATAATACAGACTCACCTGAACGCCTGAACCAGATTATCAGCGCCATGTGTTATATTGCAGAAACCATGCAATTGAAAATTGTGATTCCATTGCATCCGCGTACATCAAAAATAATTGAAAGTAAACTTCCAAAAGACATATACAACAGGCTGACTACCAACAATAACATTCATCTTATTCCGCCGGTTTCGTACCTCGAAATGATCATGCTTGAAAAAAACTCATGCCTGATTCTATCTGACTCAGGCGGAGTACAGAAAGAAGCATATTTTTTCAAAAAACCATTAGTTGTTGCACGCCCTGAAACAGAATGGATCGAAATTATCGAGAACGGAGCCGGTATTATTGCCGATGCTGATGAACTTAAAATCATAGAATCGGTGAAATATTTTATGAATGCTGGTCATCTTGAATTCCCTGATGTTTTTGGTGACGGACATGCTGCAGAGTTTATTTGCCGGACGATGCTGGATCAGAAAAAATAATCAGCAAAACTTCAACAGAACTTACAATGCTCCGGGTTTTCATAAAATCCTGGATTGTTTTTTTGTTTCGTACTTTTGCATATTTAGCATCAATCACTAATTGAAGCTAACTGTAAAAGCAGGTTTCAAGAAAACTAATCCGGAAATTTCGATTGTCATGCAGACCAATATAAAAAACAAGACCTTATCAGACCTGGCGAAGCTGCTGTCAGAAAATAAATCTGAAATAATTTATCAGAACAAGATTGACCTTTCCGGCTCAAACAAACTTGATCCGACTTTAACAGACAGATTAAAAGTAGACGAGAAAAAGGTTGATGCTATGATCGCTTCAATCAACGAAGTAATCAATCTCAATGACCCTGAAGGAGAATTACTTCACCATTACAACCACCCGAATGGAATGCGGGTCGAAAACAGGAGTGTACCTTTTGGACGAATCCTGATCATATACGAATCACGTCCTGATGTAACCATCGAAGCAGCCATAAATGCTTTTAAAGCAGGAAATAAAATCTATTTAAAAGGAGGAAAAGAATCAAAAAACACCAATGTTTTCCTGGCTAAACTCTGGGAACAGGCTCTTCAAATGAATAATCTTCCTTCGGATATTGTAACCTATCTGGATATTGACAGGGAAGAAACACAACGATTATTGAAAGACAATCACCTCCGGTTGGATTTAATCATTCCACGTGGAGGCGAAGAGTTGATAAATTATATCAGGCAGAACACTTCTGTACCTCTTATCATCAGCGGCAGAGGAAATAATTTTGTTTATGTTCATACGGATGCCGATTTTTCGATGGCTCAGAATATCATTATCAACGGAAAAAGCAGGTTAAGCGTTTGCAATGCTATTGATAAAGTATTATTTAACATCAACACCGATAATTTAAAGCAAAAAGTTCAGCAGGTTCTGTCAAAGGCAATAAAGATGAACCTTGATGTTTATGGTGATGGAGATTTGTTTAAATCTTTTGAAGCCATAAAGCCTATGGAAGATCAACTGATGTATGAACAGGAGTTTCTTTCGCCGAAAATACTTTTCGGATTTGTTGATACTATAGAAAATGCAATTGAAACAATTAACAAATATTCAGGCGGGCATTCAGCTGTTATTGTTACTGAAGATGAAATAGTTGCTGAAAAATTTCAGAATGAAGTAGATTGTGCTGCCGTTTATCACAACGCGTCAAGTCGGTTTACGGATGGAGGGCAGTTTGGATTCGGCGCCGAAATAGCTATCAGCACCCAGAAGCTGCATTTCCGTGGCCCTGTAGGATTGGCTCAACTTGTTACTAATAAATGGTTTATAACCGGAAACGGACAAATTAGGAAGTAGAATGAAAGGAATAATTGTAGTTAAAATAGGCACATCAACGCTAACCGCGGGAACGAATAAGATTTCGAGAGGTAAAATAGAAGACATTGCACGGCAAATAGACAGATTAAAGGGAAACTACGAAATCGTACTGGTTTCATCGGGCGCTATAGCAACCGCCCGGCAATTTGTAAATATAGAAGGATGGGAAAATATCGTTCAATCCAAACAAGCTTTATCAGCTATCGGGCAGCCCAAATTAATGCAGATTTACAGCGAGGTGTTTGGTGATTTCAATCTTAAAATCGCGCAGTGTTTAATGACCTACCGTGATTTTGAAAACGAAGTTTCCAGAATTAATACGGCTAATACAATCAGTGAATTACTGGCACACAATTATATTCCGGTCATCAACGAAAACGACACTGTTGCTGTTGAAGAACTGATACTTGGAGATAACGACAAATTATCTGCACTGGTAGCTAATCTGATACATGCGGATAAACTGATTATTGCTTCAGATATCGACGGTTTGTTCGACAAGAATCCAAAGCTTTATCCGGATGCCAGACTAATCACTGAGATTTCAGATTTAGAATCCATTAGCCAGTTTATTGAAGAAAATGATAATGGCCTTGGAACAGGCGGAATGACATCAAAAATAAACGCGGTAAAAATATGTTTCGAGAAATACATTACGGTTTATATCGTGAATGGCTCGAAACCAAACTTTATTGAGGATAGCCTTGGTGGTAAAATTGATTTCACAAAATTAATTCCTTTGAAAAATATATAGGGCTTTCTCACTCAATTTCAGTAGACATATGTAATGTATTTTAGATTTTCAACCGGGCTGACAATTTAAATTTATGTTGTACGTTCGCAGAACTTTTACAAAGAGTATTAGTTGCAATATATTATTAAATAAGACAATATTATCTTTATGAAAACCAATATTATAGTTGTATTACTCGTAATTATTACGTTGCATTCCTTTGGACAAATCAGTTTTGAAAAAGGCTACTTTATTGACAACAACAACCAGCGGGTTGAATGTTTAATTAAGAATGTCGAATGGAAAAATAATCCAACTGAATTTGAGTATAAAATTACTGAGAACGGAATTGCAGAGAAAGGCAAGTTCAACTTCGTAAAAGAATTTGGGATTACGGGTTTCTCCAAGTATGTGAGAGCAGATACGGAAATTGATTTAACGTCGTCCAATGTTAATAGCCTTTCAAAGACGCGTGATCCTGAATGGTCGCAGCAGAAATTGTTCCTCAAAGTGCTTGTTGAAGGGAAAGCAACACTGTATTACTACGAAAATAAAAGCTTGATACGATTTTTCTATTCTATATCGGATATGCCTATCAAGCAATTGATTTACAAAGAATATATTGTAAATGAAAATCAGGTTGCTGGTAATTATAAATTTCGAGAACAACTCTGGTTGGATGTTAGATGTGCAAATTCAAATACATCTTATCTGGAACAAATCAATTATAAAAAGAATGACCTTGAGAAGTACTTCAAAAAGTACAATGAGAGTTACAGCATAGCAACAGTAACTTATGGTAAAAGTTCGGGTAAGGATTCGTTCCATTTTAGGATTTGCCCTGGCATGAATTATTCTAAAGTAAAATTACATGATCTAAGCTATCCAGGTTCAACAGTAGACTTTGGTAATCAGATAAATTTCAGCATTGGATTGGATGCAGAAGTTATACTACCGTATAACAAAAATAAATGGGGAGTTATTTTCACACCCAGCTACCAGTATTTTAATGCCACTGCAAATTATGAAAACACTCCCATTGCAGTTACCATCGATTATCAATCGATTGAATTCCCTATAGGAATCAGGTATTATTTCATGTTAAACAAGGATATGAATTTATTTGTAAACGCTATGTTTATAAGCTCTATTAGCTTTGATTTTAATTCAAAGTTTACAAGTTTGGGATTGTATATTAAAACTGGTAATTGCATGGCATTAGGAGGAGGCATTTCGTATAAAAGATTCAGCTCAGAAATGCGATATTATACCAACAGAGAATTGTTGAACGATTATATTTTTAGAAAAACGGAATATACAAGGATCTCTTTAAGCATTGGTTACAAGCTATTATAAAGATATAGAAGTTGTTACGTAAACATTCATGAATCTTAAAAAGCGACCTTTTTAAAAAATTAATGTATTGATATGTTTGTTACTCCAAAAGAATTTGTACCTTTGCACTCCATTTGTAAAAATCACGCATTACAATAACTAAAATAAAGTAAAACAAATGATTAGACAGTACGAAGCCGTTTTCATTATGACTCCCGTTTTATCTGATGAACAGATGAAGGAAACGGTAAGCAAGTTCCAGAAGTTCCTTAATGACAAAGGGGCTACAATTATTAACGACGACAATTGGGGCCTACGTAAGTTGGCTTACCCTATTCAGAAAAAATCGACCGGATTTTATCATCAGTTCGAATTTCTTGCTGAAGGTAACCTGATCAACGATTTCGAAATCGCCATGAAACGTGACGAGCGCATACTTCGCTTCCTCACCGTAGTCCTCGACAAACATGCTGTTGCATACAGCACTAAACGTCGCGCTAAAAAAGCAGCAAAAGCTGAAGAAAAAGCACAGGCTTAATTGTAACCCAAAAAAATCAGAAAAATGGCCACACAAGGAAATTCGGATATTAAATACCTGACTCCCATTACGGTTGACGTCAAAAAGAAAAAATATTGCCGTTTCAAAAAGAGCGGAATTAAATACATTGATTACAAGGATGCTGAATTCTTGCTCAAGTTTATCAACGAGCAGGGTAAGATTTTACCACGCCGGTTAACCGGAACAAGTACCAAGTACCAGCGTAAAGTTGCCCAGGCTGTTAAACGCGCCCGTCACTTGTCGTTATTACCTTACGTTGCAGACTTATTAAAATAGTAGGAGGCTCAAATGGAAATTATACTCAAAAAAGATGTAACCAATTTAGGTTACGCACACGATGTTGTGTCAGTTAAAGACGGCTTTGCCCGCAATTTTCTTATTCCTCAGGGTCATGCTGTTATGGCAACCGAACCTAACAAGAAGATTAATGCCGAAGATCTCCGTCAGAAATCATTCAAGGCTCAGAAAACCAAGAAAGAAGCTGAATTAGTTGCTCAATCGCTTGAGAACATTACAGTGAAAATCGGAGCTAAAGCAGCTGAAACCGGAAAAATTTACGGATCAGTTAATGCTATACAAATTGCAGATGCACTTCGTGAGCAATTTAAAATTGATATTGATCGCAAAAAAATACATGTAGATGGCGAATCAATTAAGGAAACAGGTTCGTATACCGCTAACATTCGTCTGCACAAGGATTTACAGGTAACTATCAATTTCGAGGTTATAGCTGAATAATCCCTTCGCATAGCAACAAAATATTTGCTAATTTAATCCCGGTTTAAACCGGGATTTTTTTTTGCACCTGCAAAATAAAAGTATATGCTATCACACAACCAGACTAAATATATCAACTCGCTGAAAATCAAGAAATTTCGGCAGAAACACAACGCTTTTATTGTTGAAGGCGAAAAAGGTGTAAGTGAACTTCTGAAAAGCGCAATAAAACCTGTAAGCATTTTTGCGCTTAGTGAGTGGTTTGATCAGAACCTATCACGTTTGAGAGGTAAAAATATTGAAATACAGGAAATTACAGCCGGTGAACTTAATAAAATAAGTGATTTAATTACTCCAAACCAGGTATTGGCAATTGCGGAAATACCGGTGAACGACATTACATCTGTGTCTAAAAACGATGGAATGATACTTGCGCTGGACGGAATTCGCGATCCCGGCAACATGGGAACTATGATACGTACAGCCGATTGGTTTGGAATAGGTAAGATTATTTGCTCTACTGACTCTGTAGATATGTATAATCCAAAAGTTATTCAGGCAACAATGGGCTCGTTTAGCAGAGTGAATGTTTTTTATGAAAACCTTCCGGATTTCTTCAAAAATTTATCTACTGAGATACCGGTATTCGGTGCACTGCTGGAAGGACCGGATATTACACAAAAAACGTTTACCCGTCCGGGTATTATCCTCATAGGCAGTGAATCGCATGGAATATCGGGGAGCCTGATACCCTATATAAATGAACCTCTTCATATCCCTCATTTTTCGGCTCCAGGAAAAGAAAATCATGCCGAATCATTGAATGCATCAATTGCCAATGGAATTATATGTTACGAAATATGCAAACAGCTTTTAAAAAATAATTTTTGATTTTTCCATATTATTATGTAAAATTCACTAATTTTTTGCTTAAATTTGTAGTTTAACGTCAACCATAAAACCTTATCACCGTGGCCCCTTTATCAAAATTGATCAATTATCATATAGAGGAACTGAAAAGGATGGAAAACCTTTCGGAGAGAACAAAAAATGTATGCCTCGAGGGCTCACTCGATACATTGTTTAAAATTCTCTATTATTTTCTTGAACGGAATACATTCCGTGATATCAGGAATTGCGGCCTTAAAACCGACATGGAATTGATTAACCTGTCGAAGAAGTACCTAAGTATATCCGGACTTACTCTGGAAGATCTGAGGATGAACGAACCATTACTCGGATTTGAAGACTTTAAACTTTTTTGTTACGTTAATTTTAAAGTCCCGTCGGAAGTAACAGAATCATTTAAAGAAGCATTTATATCGAAGGATTTTCCTTTATTCGGATATGTACAAACCATGATCAAATATATTTTAAATGATCGTGAACAATACATCTTCAATAACAACTATGGGTTTGTCGAAAAATCGCAGAAACGCACATTACAAGCCATAGGAGACCATTACAGTATCACCCGTGAACGAGTGCGTCAGATTTCACAAAAAGTACCTGATAAAGTATTTATAGCTATTACTAAAATTTCACATCGATTTGTAAGTATCGACAAACATTTTGATTACGGATTAGACCTTAAGAAAGAGATTATTGTAGTAAATCAGGAGCTTGTTGATCAGATTAACAAGAAGGAACATCTTACCTATACCGGCAAATTATACGCACTTGTTTTTTCAGGGATTTTTCAACGCTATTTTATAAGCACACAAAGCATTGAAAACAACTATCTTCATTATTATCTTGTTAGCCGCAAGTACAAAGAAGTATTTGACTTCAAAGCATTTATAAATGACCTTGAAGAGCGGAATTCAATACGGATGGTCAATGATCTGCCGGTTGACATTATGAGTTATCTCAATGGCTTTGTACTGCCAGGACAAATAGTGAACGACAGGCTTAAGCAGATATGTAAGAGGATGGCAACAGAAGAATTCGGACTGGGATATGATAAAACCAATATAATTTTCAGACGAAACTCATTGGTAAAGCTTTCGGAGCATATCATAAGTATCCTGGAGGCTTATGGCAGACCAATGAAACTCACTGAGATTTGTAAAGAACTGAAAACCCGTTCAAAACGCATTCCACCCAATATTGAGTCTTTACGTTCATCCATCCTAAGCATTGAAGAGGTAGCAGCAATAGGGAAAACCAGTACTTATGCACTAAAGGAATGGGATATGGTAAAAACCGGAACCATAAAGGAGTTGGTAAAAGAATTGCTGGAATCGTCCGCCGAGCCTAAACATATTTCAGAAATAGCTGTTTATGTAAATAAGTTCAGACGAACAACGGATAAAAATATCCTTTCAAATCTGAAGCTTGATAAAACCAATACATATGTGTTTTTTAAACTGGGTTATATTGGATTGAAATACAAACAATACAAAAACATCCAGATTCAGAGTGATAAAAAAACACGTGGAAGGAAACCTAAAGTTCAGACAGATGATAATCAGCTGAATCTGATATAGGTTTGGCTAACAGAGATTTTACTGCTTTAATAAAACACAAGTTGCTATTTTCTCTGAATTCATATTAATTTTTAAATTTTTTACAATGATCAAATTAATTCTGGTTGCGATAGTTTTGTTAGGATTTGCGTTTGCAGGCATCGCAATAAAAATGTTTTTCTTCAAAGATTCTGAATTCCGTAAATCATGCAGCAGTGTTGATCCTCAAAGCGGACAACGGTTAGGTTGCAGTTGCGGTGGCGAAGAGACTACATCCTGTGAAAACAGTTAATAGAAAAAATACGAGTTTATAAAAACAGCTGTCGAAAGGCAGCTTTTTTTTTGCTGAAAAAAGCAAGAAAAGTGAGAATAAATAATTAGGTTTAAGTTTGACTATAGCGGAGTAATATCTGTTTATCAATAATATAAAAGATTACATCTGATATCTGCTATGTAAACCGTGCATTCCCACCCGGTTTTATCGTACCTTCGCCAGGTACTCAAAAAGCAGTAAATTGATCAAAAAAATACTCCAAACGCTGAATATTGAAGCGCTTAACACCATGCAGGTGGAATCTGTTGAAGCGATCAGCAAAAACAAAGATATTATTTTACTATCCCCTACAGGTTCAGGAAAAACACTTGCTTTTCTTTTACCAGTTCTTAAAAACCTTGAAAAAGATAATAATAAAGTACAAGTTCTGATTTTAACACCATCGCGCGAACTAGCCATTCAGATTGAAGATGTTTTCAAATCGATGAATACAGGTTTTAAAGTAAGTTGTTGCTATGGCGGGCATAAAATGAGTGTTGAAAAGAATAATCTGATAGAACCACCAGCTATACTTGTCGGAACTCCGGGAAGGGTTCTGGATCATATTTCACGGAAAAATTTCACAACCGAAGGAATCCATACCCTTGTGCTGGATGAGTTTGACAAATCACTTGAATTAGGATTTCAAACAGAGATGTCGGCAATTATTGAATCAATGAGCAATGTTAAAAAACGTATCCTGACTTCGGCTACAAAAGCCTTGGAAATTCCTGCTTTTACAGGTATCAGCGAACCGTTTGTATTGGATTATCTGAATGAAAATGTGGCAGTTAGCGGACTACGCTGTAATATTGTCAAATCGGTTAATAAAGATAAGCTCTCTGCATTATTCCAATTGTTATGCCTTTTAGGTGGTGAACAAACACTTGTTTTTTGCAATCACAGGGAGGCAGCACAACGCGTAAGCGATTCGTTGACAGATAGTTCAATCATAAATGAATATTTTCATGGTGGCCTGGAACAACATATTCGTGAACGGGTGCTCGGAAAGTTCAGAAACGGAAGCTGTAATATACTGGTTTGTACGGACCTGGCCTCGCGCGGATTGGATATCCCGGAAATAAAGCACGTAATCCATTACCACTTGCCAGCTAACGAAGAAGGTTATATCCATCGCAATGGCCGTACAGCGCGAATGAATGCCGAAGGAGACTCATACCTCATATTAAGTGCCGAGGAAACTGTACCTGCTTATATTAA
>JAIFMH010000302.1 GCA_020048595.1 Bacteroidota bacterium
ACACCGGAATTCCAACAAGGCGATTTAAGTTTCAAATCTAAAGAAATTGCGTACAATTTTACTACCCGTAAAGGATTGATTCAGAATGTTATAACTAAAGAAGGCGAGGGATACATTCACGGAAGTGTTATCAAAAAAGTGAACGATAGTGTAACCGATGTCGGACGTGGCGAATATACCACCTGTGATCTGGAAGATCACCCGCACTTTTCGTTAAAATTCACCAAAGCCAAGGTTTTAAGCGGCAATATGATTGTTACAGGCCCGGCCTGGATAACTGTTGAGGATGTACCTCTGCCAATTGTGCTTCCATTCGGGCTTTTTCCAAATAAAAAAGGGCGTAGTTCCGGATTGATCATTCCCAGGTATGGCGAATCCAATGAACGGGGTTTCTTTCTTGAAGATGGAGGCTATTATTTTGGATTGAACGACTATTTCGATCTCAAACTCACCGGTGATATTTATTCGCGCGGCGGATGGGCATTAAAGCCGGCACTGACCTATAAAAAGCGCTATAAATACTCGGGCAGTTTCAGCCTTAAATATGCAGTAACTGTATATGGAACAGAAGGTGACCCGAATTACTATAACAAAAATGATTTTTTCGTTTCCTGGTCGCACCGGCAGGATCCCAAAGCACGTCCTAACTCAGTATTCGGGGCAAGTGTAAATGCCGGCTCAAGCAGTTACAATAAGTACAATCCATCAACGGTTAACGATTACCTTACTAACACATTTTCGTCAAGTGTTTCATACGATATGCGTCTCGGGACCTGGGGTAACCTGACCAGCAGTGCTACTCACAGCCAGAATACTCAAACCAAGCTTGTAAACTTATCGCTTCCAAGTGTTTCGTTCGGTATAAACCGGATTTATCCGTTTAAGAAAAAAATACCCTCAGGCACTGCTGCGTGGTACGAATCCATAAATGTTACCTATAACATGATTATGCGAAACGACCTGAGCAGCCCGGATTCACTTGTTTTCAAACCTGATGTGGGTAACAGGTTCGTAAATGGAATGAAACATACTATTCCAATCAGCGGATCATTTAAAATATTGAAATATTTTTCGTGGAGCAACGGAATAAATTATAATGAACGCTGGTACACTAAAACTATTCGTAAAACATGGATCAATGACACATCATACGCCGGAGGATACATTGATGTTGATACCGTTGGCGGTTTTGCTTCTGCCCGTGATTATAGCTTCAACTCTTCAATCAGCACAACCATATATGGAATGAAACAATTCCGTAAAGGGCCGGTCCGTGCGTTAAGACATGTTATACGGCCTTCGGTAGGATTTAGCTTTATACCTGACTTTGGAACAGAACAACTTGGATATTGGCGAACCGTGCAAACAGATTCCAAAGGCAGCACAACACAATATACCATCTTTGAAGGCAACAGCATTTCGGGTGTGCCTCCCAGTCAGAAATCGGGCGCGATAAACTTTTCCCTCGGCAATAACCTCGAAATGAAAATACGTTCGGCCAAAGACACTGTTACCGGAACACAAAAAGTAATGCTTATCGACAATTTCCAGATTTCAACCTCGTATGACCTGGCCAAAGATTCACTGCGCTGGTCAAATATTGTTTTATCTGCCCGTACAACCTTGTTTAAAAAGATTCAGATCAGCTATGCAAGTTCATACAGTCCCTATGGATTGTATTCGCAGCCTTTCTACGGATATACCATGTGGGATTCTTATACAAGTCCGTTCTACAATTCAGTGCCGGGGCCGATAATCAATAAGTCGGAGTTTTCAATGAGCAAGAAACCTCTCCGGTTCCTCAATTCAGGCTGGAACCTGAGTTTTGGATACGATCTGAAACCCAAATCAAAAGTTGCTAAAAAAACACCTAAGCCAGGAGTATCATCGGAAGAGGAAATTGAAGACCTAAGAAATAACGCTGATTTATATATCGACTGGGATAATCCCTGGTCTTTACGATTTGATTATAACTTCAGGTTAACAAGCGTGCCTGTATTAACAACCGGAGAAATCAAACGTGATATTATTCAAACATTAGGTGTTTCGGGAGATGTAAATGTAACCGAAAAATGGAAATTTTCGGCACGGACCGGCTACGATTTTGAACAAAAGGATTTTGCATTCACACAAATTACCATTTACCGCAATCTGCATTGCTGGGAAATGCGTTTTAGCTGGGTTCCTTACGGAACACAGAAAAGCTGGAACTTCCAGATTAATGCAAAATCATCCCTCCTCCAGGATTTGAAACTCACCAAAAAGAAAGATTTCAGAGATAATTTGTAATATTCGGAATGCGAATTGCCAAATTGATTTGAGTAGGCAGTGGAAATATCCTGAAAATGACAATTTGATATAGACTGGTAAACTATTTATCAAAAAGAGGTAAAGTAAATGCAAATACCGAACCTTTTCCCACCTGACTGCTAACAGTTAATACGCCACCATGCTTTTCGGTCATTTCCTTCACTAATATAAGACCAAGTCCAGCTCCTTGTTCATTTGAAGTCCCGGCAAGCGTAAAATGATCATCACCTTTAAAAAGTTTCTGCAGAGCGTCAGCAGACATACCAACTCCGGTATCCGAAACACTGATTTCCAAACATTTATGATTTAGTGTTGAACATTCATCCTCAGGTTTGTTTTCACACATCTCCTTTATTTTTGCATTAAAGGTTACTGTGCCTCCCGAATGTGTAAATTTAATTGCATTTGTGGTCAGGTTCAGCAAAATAGAGTGAACCATCTGGCGGTCAGCAAATACATAGTAATCATTTTTAAGATTGTTGATCAGTCTGATGTTTTTATTCGTTGCATTTGAATCTAATAAACTAAAAACAGATGAAAAATCATCAATTAAATTGAAGTTGGAAGGACTATATTTTAAACGGCCTGTCTGCATCCTCGACCAGTCTAAAAGATTTTCGAGTAAAGCAAATGTGCTGTATGATGAATCTCTGACTTTTAACAGATACTCCTTAATCTCGTCTTTATCTAAGGTATCCAGTTCGTCGAGAATAAGGTCAGTAAATCCCAACATGCCTTGAAAGGGACTTCGGAGATCGTGGGCAACAATACTGAAAAATTTATCTTTACTTTGGTTAAGTTCCTTAAGTTCGCTGTTGTATTTTGTGAGTTTGACTTCTGATTCCTTTTGAACAGTAATGTCGCGGGCAATGTGAAGACTGCCTAAAAGATTATCATCTGTATCAAAAACAGGAGTTGTGGAAATATTAAGATAGAGGCCAAATTTGGGTTCGAACAACTCAATCGAGTGCGGCTTCCTGTCGTTGATCATGCTCAGATGCGGACAATTTGAGAGGTTACAACCATGATCATGCATGAGGGAATTGCATGTATGTCCGATTAAACTCTGATCACCGATACTGATCCTTTGCCGCATAGCTTTATTAGCTTTGACAACAATATTATTCAGATCAATCAATGCCACCATATCGGGCATTGAATCAAAAATAAGTTCCCAAACATCACTGCCAGGATTTGAGAGCTGTGAAGAAAAAGCAACATTTTGTTTTTTCAGCGGTATGGGCTCCATAGTATCTGAGGGATTAAACATATAAGAACAAGTATGATTGCATACACTCACCAATTCCGGAATCTCATTAAATCCAAATTACGAAAGAGAAGACAAATTCGAACTATTTGCATTAGTTGGGTTAACCCCGATTTAGCCAATCTTTGGTAGTTGAATATCTGTAATTGATAAACATTACATTTTATTAATCAACTACGCTGTTATGTAATTTGAGTTAAAATCAATGTCAGAATAAAAAACCAGGTAAAATGGTTCATGTATCAAACTGTTTTTTTGATGTTATGTTCAATTATGCTTTACAATCAGTTTATACCTCCGCCAGATTTTATTGATTTTTGCACCCTGAAGGCTATCTAAAACAAATAATATGGTTTTCGCCACAGCTGTTTTTTACGCCATAGTATCTGACAGTACAAGCCTCATGGTTACGACTATTTTGATAAAGGGGAAAAATGGATATTCCGGGCACAAGGAATCCTGCACCTGGCTCATTATGGGAAAAATACGATTATCCTTCAGGCTTAGAACCTGAATTATTTGTTATGAACTTAACAGCACTGTAAAAATGAAGGTTGTACCCTGCCCTGGGATGCTTTCGGCCCAGATACGGCCTCCGTTTTTCTCAACCATTTCGTGGCATAATACCAAACCTAGTCCTGTACCGGGTTCATTGGCAGTTCCGGCGTGGGAATACTGACCGTTGAGTTTGAATAGTTTTGGAAGTATTTCTTCTGGTATACCGATACCATTATCCGAAACACTTATTTCGAGCCATTGGCGATCGCCCGCTTCAGTTGACCCTTTTACTTTTAAATAAGTTTGTGGTACACGCCCCCGTATAACAACTCTACCCTTGGAATTGGAAAATTTAATTGAATTGGTAACAATGTTCTGAATTACAGAACGTATCATATTACGGTCAGCTTCAACCATAATACGAGATTCTACTTCATTTATAAGCTTTATATCCTTTTGGGTAGCATTGTTTTCGAGAACTGATATTACAGAACTGATTTCGTCGCGGATATCGAAAACGGAAGGTGTAAAAGGCATTTTCCCGCTTTGAATCCTCGACCATTCCAAAAGATTTTCGAGTAAGGCATACGTATGATATGAAGCATTCCGGACATTGGATAAATACTCTTTTACCTGTTCCGAACTCAGTTCATCCAGATCTTCATATAGCAGGTCAATAAAACCCAATAGCCCCTGGAAAGGGTTTTTCAAATCGTGAGCAAATATGCTGAAAAACTTATCTTTACTTTTATTTGATTCTTTAAGCTCGTTGTTATGGCGAAGTAATTCATTCACAACATTTTTCGATTCAGTTATATCACGGCCTGTTGCAATAACTGTATCCTGCCCGCTATAACTGCTTTTATTAAAACTAATTTCGGTAGGAAGAATTTCACCGTTTTTTCGTTTCACCAACCACTCAAATTTTTGTGGTTCACCGGTCAAAGTCTTTTCAAGCATTTGCTGTATCAGTTCATTGTCATTTTCGCCTTCGGCCGATAAAAGCACAGGAGTTTGTCCGATCAGTTCTTCCCGTTCGTACCCATAATACTTAACCGCACCTTTATTTACTTCCATCAAAATACCTTTTGGCGACAGCATATAAACCGGATCCGCAAATCTATCGATTATCTCACGAAAAGAAAGCTCTGGCGAAGGTGCCATATTAATTTCAGATTGATCTTCATTCTCAATTACCAAAGATATTGTCTGAACAAATGATCTATCAATATCGGAAAAGGCATAATTAAATGTAAAAACAGCTGTCAGGATTCCATCCACTACATTGTTTTTACGTATTATTAAACCCAATATTGCTTTAACGCCTGAATCATCCTTATATGAAGGCTCCGACTTCAGAAATTCAGTGAGCAACGGTTTGCGGATCAAAGCAAGATTTTCTTTATGATCCGTGAGGTAGTCAAAAAGTTGTTTGCTAAATAATTGGGCAGTAATTCCGATATTAAACGGAGATTCCCATGATGAGAGAGGAGAAAGTTCGCCGTTTTCGAACCTGCTGTAAGTACATGTAATTGCGCCAAGTGTTTCACCAATCTGGGACACTAGTTTTTTTGTTCTGTCGCCAGGCTGGGTTGTATTATCACTTAATATCTCACATAAACGTGAAAGCCGGACATCCTTTTTATGCAATAGTCCAATCTCCGGATCGGTAACAGGTGCTTCGCGAAAAGTTACGAGAATGTATTTATCTGATTTGTTTTCAAGAACAATAGGTGCAAATGTTATGGTTGCAGAAAATGTATCGTTTAATCCTTTTCTCACTAAAAATTTACCTGACTTCTTGCTACCGGACTCATTTACAACGTTTAAAAGAAGAAAATATGCTTCGTCAATATACTCATATGCAATGTAGGATTGAAAACTGCTCCCAATAATTCTTGACTTATCAGCCATATCAAAGAAAGGAATAACCTGGTCAGAGCAAACAACAATTCGTCCTGTATGATCACAAATAAAAGCAGCGTCAGATAGAGCGTTTACCAGCTGGTAAACCGAAATCTCTGACACTGATGATAAATTTCTGCTGGTAAAATTTTCGTCCATTATTCGAGCTATATGAAGTAACCTAGTTTTTCCCTTTGTCAGGGAAGAGCAGGAAACATAAAATCAACAACCTTGCCAAGGTTAATAAAAATATCAACCTAAATCTCATATATTTATTAACCAGGCAATTACATAGACTAAAAAACCACTTTTACCATGAAAAAGGCATTAACTACGCTTGTCCACAATAGTCCATTTTGGGACACTTTTGACCCAAAACCAATACAGCTACTCAAAAATGAGTTAACTGGCTTTGACAACCTGTTTGTTTTAGCACGATTATCACAATAGCATCATTTATCAAAACATTTATCGGAACCAGGAATTGCAGCTCCACTCCGTTTAAAAATGTTTTCGATACAAGCAATGAATGCTTCCCACACATTAAAAGCAACATGTAAAAATAGCAAATTTTCCCGTCACTCCAATGGGTGGATAAAAATATTTAATGACATACAATTGCTTGTTTACAGGCATTTGCATATGCATTTGTATTAAATAGACTATCATGAAAATTAAATGAAAAAAGATATATCCATAGGATATGTCTAAAAAGAATATGTTTGGAAAGTAACAGCTAAAATACATCTGCAAGTTTTATTTATTCCATTGCAGCACAAGAATTTAGCGAAAATCAAAGTTCAGGTAGCAACAAATAATACCTATCCGGAATCAGGATTTCATTTCCGGTTTATTTGCGGGAATCAGAAATGAAAAAACCGAGCCTTTATCAGGCGAACTTTCAACCATAATTTTGCCACCGTGTTTTTCAACCATCTCGCGTGTGATTATAAGGCCCAGGCCGGTTCCTTGTTCCTTTTCAGTACCTGGTACAGATTCCATTCTATTCGATGTAAATAGTCTCTCTTTCGCTTCTGCATCCATACCTATACCATTGTCAGCGACCGAAATCTTAATAAAATCGCTCCCGGATTCAGTTTCTGAAGGAAAACGTGTTGCATAAATATCAACTTTACCCCCCGGGTAGGTAAATTTAATAGCATTCATGATAAGATTATTCAGAATGGTACTTATCATGTTTTTATCAGCAAACAGCTCAACATCCGGTTTTACAAGATTATTAATTTCAATTCTTTTCCGGTAAGCAAGGCTAAAAAGGACATTTACTACTTCTTCAACTAAACTTGTTAATATAACGGGTACCTGAACAAAAGGAATATGGCCGGTTTCCAGCCTCGACCAGGCTAGCAGGTTTTCAAGCAGACTAAATGAATTTTTAGCTGAATTATAAATAATTTTTAACGAATCTCTGATTTCATCTTTCGTAAGATCGTCCAGGTCTTCGAGTAACATTTCTGCAAAACCTATCATGCTGCTGTATGGATTACGCAAATCATGAGCTATAATCCTAAAAAACTTATCTTTGGTAGCATTAAGTTCTACAAGGCTTTCATTAAACTTTTCAAGTTTCAGACTGGCCTCCCGGCGTTCGGTAATATCACTGAATACACACTGCACACCAACTGGTCCTCCTCCCTGCCGGATTAAACTTGCTTTTACCTCATAAATAACATCCTGCCGATCAACCCCATACGCCTTAAGATCAAATGATTCACCAGATTCACCTGACAATAATTTGTTTTTTATTTTATTGGCAAAATCAATATCGTCTTCCCTGATATATTCAAAAACATTATGCTGCGATAGCGATCCAAGGTCAGTTTGAAGATATTTAAGAAGTTTACGGTTTGCATTGGTAATATTCCCATTGATATCCGTTGTTAATATAAAGTCATTTGCATTATCGAATAACTCACGGTATTTGGTGTTGCTGGCACGGAGTTCCTCTTCAATTTTTTTATAGCTTGTAATATCATGAATTGTTCCAACAATAAATTTTTTGCCCGATGGTTTTTCAATATATAACTGCTTGTAGGTTACAATAGTGTGTATAGTTCCATCCGACCAGGTAATTTGCTCTTCATTGCTGCTGCTGCCTGACTTGAATACCAATTCGTCATATTTCCAGAAAACATCAGCCTGTTCTTTAGGATAGATATCATAATCCGTTTTCCTCATCAATGCGTCTCGTGACTGTCCCATCATTTCTACTGCAGCATCATTCAGTATGACCCATCTATGCTCTTCGTCTTTTACAAAAAAAGGTGTTTTGATTGTATTTATTACAAGATTGAGGAAATCAGCCCGCTCCCGGTTATCACTTTCTGCTTTTTTCTGTTTTGTAAGATCATTAACATAACCAATTACGGATTCAACCTCACCACTTTGATCAAAAATCGGGACAAAACTGTAGGCGAGATAACTATCACGTGATTTGCGACTCAATTTTATCTTTATTTCACCGTTTACATCTTCTTTTGCTTCGATGCATTTGCGGAACAGATCGCAAAGGCCGGAGCGCTTCATTCCTTCAATATTCAAAAAATTTAATTCCAGAATTGGAAAATCAGATGGTATACGCATGATTTTTTTCATGGTAGCATTTACCTCGAGTAATTTCCCCGTTGCACTGATCAACGAAACACCTACTGGCAGATTCATCACCAGCCGGTAATATTTTTGCTCACTGATTTTCAGCGCCTGCTGAATGCCCTGGTGAGACCCCAAATCAGAGGTAATATTCACAATATGATTTGTATTGCCCGAAGTATCACCCAGGATATAACTCGTAGTTTCAACAAACAGTATGGATCCATTTTTATGAACCATTCTGTACCTGGTAGTCAGAAAATCAAATCCTGTGTTTAGTTTACCGAGTGCTTCCTTAACAACCGGTAAATCATCCGGATGTACCAGATTGAGTGAACCCAATTCCTTTATCTCTGTATTGGAATAGCCCAGCATCGCTTCTGTTGATGGTGAAATATAGATGGCAATACCATCACGGGTATGAACAGAAACAGAGGCATTTAAACAACCTGGCAATGTGGTTTCAGAACTTACTCTTTCAGCATCATATTGAGCATCCTGAGATACATTTTCAAGTATAAAACAAAATATTCCTCTTTCATTTTCCTTTCCTGTTTCGATATTAATTATTAACGCGTCCAGGTAAGTTTCTGATAAACCAGTTCCTAATAAAACATTACCATGAAATGTACTGGTTTTTTCAGACCGGGCTTTAGAAAGTGCGTCAAAAAATTGTTTGTTTTTTTTATCCTGGATCAGATTGGAAGCAAACAATTTGCTTTTACTGATTTTAAAAACACTATTGAACACATCATTGCATCCACAAAATTGAATATCACTGTTAAAATGCAAATAGGGCTTTCCTGAACCTAACTGCCGGATAGCTAGATTTACATCAGCAATCTGAGTATAGTTTATGTTTTCAAACACTTTTCGCATTCAACTAATTTTATTTAAGTGAATAAAATGAAAAATAAAAAATTAACACTTATTATTTAACATTCTCATCAAGAATCAGTTGTAAAGAAGAATGACTTAAAAATTGAAGTCAGAAACTTTTGTCAAAGTATTTACAAGTTACTGTAAGTAAAGATACAAAAAAAATGAAAAAAATCATTTCTACATCGCTTTTTTATTCGTTAAAACTTAAAAATGTTATACTTTTGAACTCATTTACAGGCTAATAAAACTATGAACCACCGATAATTGTTTGCCTGTAAATTATAAATCATTTAACATTGTGTAAGACATTTTCCCAGGTTGAATTTGGAACTGATATACTAAATTAAAAAAATAAAAAAAGATGAAAACCGTAATTTTTACAGATAAAGCACCCAAAGCCATAGGGCCTTACAGCCAGGCTATTGAAATTAACGGAATGTTGTTTATTTCCGGACAAATACCTATTGATCCTGCTACTTCAAAAATTATTGAAGGCGGAATAAAGGAACAAACCGAGCAGGTAATGAAAAACATTGGCGTTATCCTGGCTGAAGCGGGTTATACGTATGCTGATGTAGTGAAATCGACTTGCCTGCTGAGTGATATGGATAACTTTGCAGCTATGAATGAAATTTATGGCAAATATTATCCCGAAAACAGTCCTGCACGCGCTGCCTATAGTGTAGTAAAACTTCCCCTTGGAGCATTGATTGAAATTGAAACGATAGCGGGAAGGTAAGTGAGGGATGAGATAATAGCGAATAAAAAATGGAATAAAACAGGTTAAGCCCCAAATTCCAGTTCCCAATTCACTCTTTCTGATAAACTGATCCTTAATAATTCTACTTTACCAAAATAGATTTAGTATGATTCTTCAATTCTTTGCACAGGCGTAAAGGGTGTAAAAATGAAAAAGCACCTGTTCGCTTAAGGTATTCAGGGTGTAAACTTGTTGACTTTTATTTTCAGAAAAGTAGAATTAAAATAAATACCCGACCTAATGGACATAATAGCCCAACAGCTTTGCCTGTCAACCAGCGATAGACTATTGAAGGACTTCCAAAATCCCTGGCTTGCAGTATCATCTTGTGTAAAACAATTGAAAGACCAACAAATTACCACTTACTAATAAATACAAAATAAATGAAATTCAAAACCATACTTCTGGCAACATTCCTGACACTTTTCACCAACCTAAGCCACGCCGGAGAGGGAATGTGGTTGCCGCTGCTACTTTCGCAACTGAATGAGAAAGAGATGCGCGATATGGGCATGCGTATAACAGCCGAAGATATTTATTCCATAAAC
Organism: Bacteroidota bacterium; assembly: GCA_020048595.1. Lineage (GTDB taxonomy): Bacteria > Bacteroidota > Bacteroidia > Bacteroidales > UBA4417 > UBA4417. Next base: position 10,781 of record JAIFMH010000302.1, read on the forward strand.
CATTCGAGCCTTAAGGATGCTATTGTTTTGTTTGGTGGGGGCTGTACCGGGGAATTGGTTTCGGACAAGGGATTGCTGCTTACTAACCACCATTGTGGGTATGGCAATATTCAGAAACACAGTTCACTTGAACATGATTACCTAACCAATGGTTTCTGGTCGCAACGACTGGAAGAAGAATTGCCTAATCCGGGACTGAGTGTTACATTCCTTGTAAGGATGGAAGATGTGACACAAAGTACACTGAAAGGTATAAATAACAACATAAGCCAGAAAATTCGTGATTCTATTATCCAGTCCAATATTAAAATTCTTGTAAAAGAAGCGGTTAAAGGAACTCACTATACTGCCCAGGTAAAACCATTCTACAGCGGAAACCAGTACTACCTGTTTGTAAGCGAAACATTTACAGATGTACGCCTGGTTGGCGCACCACCTTCCAATATTGGAAAATTCGGTGGTGATACCGACAACTGGATGTGGCCAAGGCATACAGGGGATTTCTCCATGTTCAGGATTTATGCTGGTAAAGACAATAAACCTGCTGAATACTCAAAAGACAATGTACCTTATCGGCCGGCTAAACATTTAACCATTTCGCTGAAAGGCATTAAAGAAGGTGATTTCACTTTCGTATACGGATTCCCGGGTACAACGCAGGAATACCTTCCCTCTTATGCCGTGGATATGACGGCAATGCAACGTAATCCTGTTGCAATCGGTTTAAGGCAGCAACGTTTGGATATTATTGACAAAGCAATGGAGAGTGACCGCCTCACGCGAATACAGTATTCTGCCAAGGCAGCAGGCATATCCAATACATGGAAGAAAATGATAGGTGAAAGTCGCGGTATTAAACTCCTTGATGGTATTGAGAAAAAACAGGAATTTGAAAAGGATTTTCAGCAATGGGCGCAATCAAATCCTGAACTGAATGCGAAATACGGACAATTGCTGCCGGCTTTCGGAAAAGCTTTCGGTGCTTTTGTTCCTGTTAATATTGCTTATACATACATCTCCGAAGGATTGCTCGGTATCGAACTGGTTCGTTTTTCATATGGGTATAACAATCTGGTAAAGTTCTGCAACGATAAATCAAAAACTGACGATGAAATTTCAAAGCTTATTGAAGGATTAAAAATTTCTGCAGCTGCATTTCATAAAAACTATAACAAGCAGGTGGATGTGAAACTTTTTGAAACATTAATGACAACGTACACCAAATCGTGTGAAACTGATCTTCAGGTTCCATATGTTAAGGAAACTACGGCAAAATATAAAGGGGATATCAATACCTGGACAAATGACCTTTATAAAAACACGCTTTTCGCTGATTCAGCAAAACTCTACGCTTTCCTCTCCGGTTTTAAAAGAAAGGATGCACGGAAAATAGAAAAAGACCCGGCATATATCCTGGCTTCAGGTATTTATACCTATTCACAAAACATATTTTACCCGCTCGTAACTTCTTTTTATGCTACCAACGACAGCCTGCAACGCTTATATATTGCAGCTCAAATGGAGATGCAACCTGAAAAACGCTTTTATCCAGATGCTAACTCTACTTTACGTATTGCTTATGGAAATGTTAAAGGGTATAAGCCGGCTGATGCTGTTGAATATAACTGGTTTACAACACTGGATGGTATAATGCAGAAGGAAAATCCTGATATTTACGATTATGTAGTTGAACCTAAATTAAAGGAATTATACAACCTCCGCGATTATGGCAGATATGCCGATGCTGACAAGAGCATGCATGTAGGTTTTATTGCGTCAAACCATACAACAGGAGGGAATAGTGGCAGCCCTGTGCTTAATGCCGAAGGGCAGCTGATTGGCATCAATTTCGACCGATGCTGGGAGGGCACCATGAGCGACCTTATGTACGATCCGGATCAATGCCGTAATATCTCCCTCGATATCCGCTATTGCTTGTTTATTATCGATAAAATGGCTGGCGCTAAAAGATTAGTGGATGAAATGACGATTGTGGAGTAAAAATAATTAAAGAGTTTTTTGCTCAAATTCTCCGCTATCAGTAGTTGCGGTTGTATATATTATGGACCAAAGGCGTACTAAGTTTTGCTGTAATTTTTAAAAATGTCCCAGGTAACGAAATACTTAGCATTTATGGCTAGATATTTCGTACTATTTAACTATTCACTTCCTGAACACACAAATTCTTAATTACTCACTTAAAAAGCCGGAAGTCCGATATAATCGTTCCCGGCTTTTTAAGCGATAGAAATATCGTTATCCAGTTTGGAAAGGGACGTTGTGCCTTGGTGGATATTGAAATTATAATACTTTGAACCTGGGCATAAGAGTATAGCTACCAGAATCCTTAGTTTTTAAGTTTTTCTAATTTGAGTTAAATCTTCTCCTGACACATTGAAAAAATATTTATAAAAAGTAAATGAAAGAATTGAATTATTACAATATATTAACATACAATAACTTATGATTTTACAGTAGCATTAAAAATACTTCATACCTCAAAATAATTTGGAATTATTATATTTTGTTTAATTATTTTTAATATTCATTAAACAATAAATAGATTTACATGTTTTATAGACTTAACAATCTAAAAACATGTATTATGAAAACAACAGTACAACACATTTTTGGAATGCTGTTTTTGTCTTTCGTCTTTTTTTTCAGTAGTGCGAAAGCTCAAACTACAGTAGTTGACATTATTGTCAATAGCCCTGATCATAACATCTTGGAAATAGCAGTATTAGCAGCAGAACTTGATGATGATTTATCCGGTGCGGGACCTTTCACCGTATTTGCTCCAACAGATGCCGCTTTTAACGCACTGCCTGCCGGAACACTGGACGCTTTGCTTTTGGACCCAACCGGAACCCTGGCTCAAATTCTTCTGTACCATGTGGCAAGCGGTAAAGTAATGTCCACAGATCTTTCTGACGAACAAATAATTACAACCCTCCAGGGAA
>JAIFMH010000241.1 GCA_020048595.1 Bacteroidota bacterium
AATGCCGGTTTCGCCATTTTTGAACTTTTCCAATTCCTCTGCTGACATGTATAGTGAGAGCAGTTCATCAGGAAGATCGATTTTCTTTTCTTTTTTAACCTCCACATTATTAAATCCTGCTTCTTCAATAATACTAAGATATTCTTCACGTGGCAGAGCGCCTGAAACGCAACCTGCATACATGGTAGCATCTTCCTTAACACCAACGGGCAGCTCGCCTTGCAAAACCACATCCGAAATACAAAAATGTCCGCCCTGTTTCAATACCCTGAACATTTCACTGAAAGCTTTAGGTTTGTCAGGAACCAGGTTCAATACGCAATTGCTTATAACCACATCTACAACACCAAACCTTACCGGAATATCATCAATATCTCCCTGAATAAAGTCAACATTGGTATACCCTAGTGTACGCGCATTTTCCCTTGCTTTTTCAATCATGGCTTCGGTAAAATCAATACCAGCCACATAACCGGTTTCGCCTACAAGCGCGCGGGCGACAAAACAATCGTTTCCGGCACCTGAACCCAGATCGAGAACGCTGTTTCCAGGCTGAATATTTGCAAATTCGGTTGGTAATCCGCAACCCAGGCCAAGGTCAGCATCCGGATTGTACCCTTCCAGTTTATCGTAGCTTTCGCTGAAAACGGAGTAATCCACTTCGGAACAACAGGAGGTTGCGCCACAGCATGACGTTGAATTCTGTTCCTTAGTTTGTTTTGCGATTTCGCTGTATTTGTCTTTTACAATTTGTTTAATATCTTCCATGCTAATTATTATTTAGTGATTGATTATCGTGAATTCTCATTTATGGGCGTTTTTAAAAAATGGTAATGAGACAGAGGACCGAAGTCGGAAGTTGGAAGTCGGAAGTTCTTATTCACCAACTTATAACTTACACCTTACTCCTTACAACTTACAACTTACAACTTTAGCCTTACTCCTTACAACTTACTCCTTACTCCTTACTCCTTACTCCTTACTCCTTACTCCTTACTCCTTACTCCTTACAACTTATACCTTACTCCTATCAACCTCCAACTCTACTCCCGAGCCATTATTCGTTCCGTAATCTTCACAGCGTCGGCAACATATTTCCTGCAGTTGGTATGAAATAAATTCTGTTCATTTATTAAATTGAGTTCATTTTCATTTCTCATATCCAGGTCATTCAGCAATTTCCGGCAAGTGGTTGATCCATTCAGGCTGGTGAACTCGTCGAAAAGCTCAACTGTTTTATCATACGTAAGTTGTTTTTTTTCATCTTCATCACTTAAACCTTTCCCAAACTTTAATCCTAATGCCATTGCTGCGCCGGTTACCGCTCCGCAGGTAAATTGCTGCCTTCCCATTCCTCCGCCAAAAGCACAGGCTACCCGCAGCAATTCATCTTCGGTTAGCCCCGACTCTTCGGCAAACGCGGCTAAAACTGATTGCGAACAATTGAATTTATTGTCGAAATAGGATAATGCCTTTTCTGAACGGTCCATAATTAAGCGTTTTGGCATTTAGTAAATTGTTGTTTTAAAAATGATTAGGTTAATTACTACCCTTCTGTTATTCGCACATCTCCCCTTTTGGACTTCGGCTTCGCTCAGTCAATAAGGGAAATGCATTGAGATTCAGCCTTTATTTTGTCACACTGTAGTCGAAGGGCCTATTTCCCCATTTTCCTATTTTCTACTTTCCCATTTTCCCCATTATCTGTTCATCGTATAATTTGCGGAAAGCGACTTTAATTTCGTCGCGAACGCGGTAAAATTCGCTCATAATAAATTCAGGAGTACCTTCGGCGTGCGAAGGATCATCAAAACCTATATGTAACCTATGTTTCACTTTACCGAAAAAAGCCGGGCACGCTTCGTTGGCGCCGCCGCAAACGGTAATTACATAATCCCATTCATCATTCAGGTATTTATCAATGGAATCGGAAGTATGGTGGCTGATATCGATTCCTGCTTCTTTCATAACCTGAACAGCTTTTTCGTTCAGTTTACCCGAGGCTTGCGTTCCGGCTGAGCAAACAACAAGCTTAGCATCAAAGGATTGAAGAAAACCATGGGCCATCTGGCTACGGCATGAATTTCCTGTACATAAAATGAGTATTCGCATAGTTTTAACAATTACAGGATTTAGATTTTTCGAGTTGTGAAGCCATATTTCGAAGTACGAGGATTATTTCATCTAATCCAATGGCATTTATGCAATAATTAACTTTAGCGCCTTCAACAGTTCCCTGTATCAGGTTGCAATCCTTTAATTCCTGCAAGTGCTGACTAACCGTAGTACGGCTAAGCGGAAGTTCTTCGGTAATATCACCTGTAATGCAACTCCCCGTTTCGATAAGGTAATTAATGATTGCAAGCCTGGCCGGATGCGACAGTACTTTAAAATAAAGAGCTGCCTGCTGCAACGATTCGTCAAATAATTCAGTTTTTGCCATTGGGTGTATTTAACTTTATGACGCAAATATACGGCATATTTTATAATGACGTATAATTACGACATTAATTTATTGTTAAATTTTAAACTATTCAATCCCGGTATACTTTTCATACGAAAAGCATACTATTCATCAAGAAAGTATATAATATATGCAATTTCAATATTCTTCTGACATATAGAGCTGATTAACAATAATTTGAATGCTCCCTTATGAAAAACCAGATAACAGACCAGGAAATCAGAAGAAAATGTTTTTCTATGACCATCAAAGAATTAGCATTGGAGAGACAGATTCCTTTTTATATTCCTCCAGTTTCTCATAAATAAAATTAAAAAACCGATTGCATTCCACAGCAGATGTTCTGCTGATATGGTTGCCTGTTTTCATTATTATCCTCAGCGAGTGCTCCACCTGGTTACAGAATGTTGGATTGGCGGTTATCAGAATATCCAGTGAATTATGAGTCATGAAGACGAATTTTTTTTCATCTCTTTGTACAAATGCAGTATTATCAATCAGAAGCACATCATTAAAGAACACTTTAAAATTCTCCTCTTCATTTTCGGATGGGTGATAACCTACATGAAATTTAAAACCCTGTTCTGTTTGATATTGCATATGCTTTACCAAAGATTCAAGGTCATCAAATAAAGCAATAGAATCATTTTTATGCATAAAAAATCCTGAAACTGAACAGAAAACAATCTGTTTCATTATTCTGGTGAAGGTTTCATAACACCATATTTCACTCGAAGGGATCAGGTTATAAGCAGAGAGTAAATGATGCCCGGTTTCAATCAGCGTTTTTGGTTCATCATAAATATTGAACCTCTTATCATGATAATCAGGAAGGTGTAACAGCATTTTCTTCCAGAAAAAGATTTTAAAAGCAGCCAGTTCAGGAAAATCAAAATAGAAATATATTGGCAAATCCCTTGCAACCATAATTAATTCCTTGTTTGCGGCCGAATTCAACCTTTGAATTTCCAGAATTCTGAATCTCAGCCAATTTTCAATTCCTTCGTCATTAGCCCCAAAAACAAAAGGCTGGAAGAGTATATCCGCTTTGTTCATGCCAATCAGCGAATCAATTGAAATTCCGTATTTGCTGCTCAATAATTTCAATTCCTCGATCGATAAATCCTTATCTCCGCGCAAACGCCTGTAAGCGCTATCATAACTGATCCCTAATACTTCGGCTATTTCATTAACCAGCGAAATATGCCGGGGTAACCGCTGCCTGATTGAATCAAAAAACAATCTCTGAATTTCAATATCCTTATTCATAATGCCATAATCTCTGTTGGATTACTCAAATCTCTTATGCTTACAGGATTTTAATCCCTGTTGAACAAAAAAGCGGAAATTACTTTATGGTGATTGATCCAACTCCAGATTTACTGATTGAATTGCTTGATATAAATCAGAGATTCAGCAAATTAAACCGAGTCAGCATAGTAATGAATTCAGACAGAGCGTTGGAAACAAAACAGGACCAACTGGTTAAAAAAGTATTTCCGCTTAAACTATCCGAAGTCCTTGATGGTACAATAGTTTTTAAAGCATTTTTCAGAGTTATGAATTATCTTTTCTAAAATGATGCGAATCATAGGCAGAAAAGCCCGGTAACAAGTACAATAATAAGCCGTTTTGGTGATGGCTTTTAAATAACACAAGATATTAAAGGTACAAAAAATCGCACAGGAAAACAACACTATTAATCCCGCCAAATGAAAACCGGAAACTTAAAATGCTGTCATCCTTAGTATTTTATGAATATATAGAGATTATTAAATATCAATAATTATTTCGTTTTAAGGTTTAAATAATTTGCAATAATTAAGATTAGCCTTGCATTAATTGTAAAAAATGCGGTAACAATCCGGTATCTGTTATTAAAATTTCAAATATTGCGTTTTTCACAAAAACTAAATTTCGGGTGGTTCATATCCGTTTTATGAATCCAGCTTCTGACTCTAATTTTGCATTTGATAACCAACCCAATTTATAAACGTGTTGTGATGCGTCTGCCAACAACAACCTGATTACAAACAATTTATCCTATACTAAAACTTGGGAATCAGGCACAGAATAACAAAAGACCAAAAACCATGAAAAAATCAATTTTTATTATTGCTTTGATCCTGATGGGTTTCGGGATTAAAGCCGTTGCCGGAAATCCGGATGTTTGTTATGTTAAAACTGCTGACAAAGTTTACTTTGGGCAGGATTTAAAAATGGGGCTTCTCACTACAAAGATCGTTTCAGCCGATGGCACCATTACTAAAGTTAAGACCAATGAGGTAAAATCCTATATGCACGACAACAGGCTATTTGAGTTGATGCCCCTTATCTGTGAAGAGGGAGATACCATGTGTTATGATTTTATGGAATATCTGACTTCCAGGTCAGGTTTAAAACTTTACCGGTACAGATGTTGCATGAATTGCGATGTAAGATATGGATACTTTGTATTTAAAGATGACAAATTACATCTTCGTGTAAACCTGATGAACGCGGACTCCGTGCTGCCGTTTTTTGGGATTAAACCATTGAAAGTCTGTTAATTATACTTTGCTCAAGCCTGGTTAGCAGAAAAGAGCTTAAAGGGAGGCTGGTTATCCGGAAATAAATATTTTTTTATGTAAACTACTTCCGGAAATCCATTTGCAAACGCGTATCGGCATTTAGACCTTTTATGAAATTGCAAATAGGTTGATTATTACTTGCGAAATGATAAAATGATCATCTGTAACAATCAAAAAAACAAACCATGAAAAGAGTAATCGGATTTGCAGCCTTGATGGTAATATGTTTCGGATTGAAAGCCCAGGTTGGTAACGATCCTGACTGTTACATTAAAACCGGCGACAAAATATACCTTGGCACTGAATTAAAAATGGGACTGGTTAATTCCAGAATTTCTTTATCTGACGGAACAGTTGCAAAAGTTAAGAACCGCGACATTACCGCATATCGGCATCATAACAAGATATACATGAAGATGCCTGTAATCTGTGATAGGTATGATACAATTTGTATGGCCATGATGCAGTATATAAAATCAAGTTCAGAGTATGATATTTTTTTATACTGCTGCAATGATTTGATTGATAATACCTATAAACTTGCCAATGTTCACAGGAATATTTTCTTTGTTTTTAAGGACGGGAAATTCTACCGCCGTATTGCTGAAAATCAGACAGAGGCTCTTTTGGCCTATGGCATTAAAGAGGAATAAATAATCTCCTGTTTGAAAAATTAAAGAATATAGCTCCTTGCAGACTTGATTCAAATTTTAACTCAAAACAGAAAGAACCTGACCACATCAAACCCTCACTGAAAAATTGCGAAAATGATTAATCGATAGTGAAAGTGAGAAGAAACTTATCTGTAAACAGATACTTGTACTCGCAGTCAACCATCAAATAATACAAAAACCAGAAACGATGAAAAGCATAATCCTGTTAAGTGTGCTCATACTAATTTGTTTCTGTATAAAAGTGAATGTGATAGCGGGCAACGAACCGGACTGTTACATTAAAGCTGGCGACAAATTATATTTTGGCACTGAAATAAAAATGGGACTGGTTCACACCAGGATTTCTTTACCTGATGGAACAGTTGCAAAAGTTAAGAACCACGACATTACCGCATATCGTGATCATAACAGTGTTTACATGTTGATGCCGGTAATTTGCGAAGATAATGACACCCTGTGCATGGCGATGATGAAATATATCACTTCACGATCAGGACTGATCATTTTTCAGTACTGTTGCCCTCAGGACGATGATGTTTTCTTTGAGTATAAAGATGGGAAATTTTACCGGAAGATGGATGCTCATTTTGCTAAAGCCGAACTTGCTTATCTGGGCGTTCATGTAAAGTAAAATATATCTGGTTAAACCCAAATTTCTCAATAGGTGATAAAGTCGAACTATTTGCGTTAGTTGGATTAATCCCGATTCAGCAAATCTTTGTTAGTTAAATATCTGCAATAGATAAACATTAGGTTTGCTTAATAAAATAAGGTACTGAGTAATTTGGGTTAAATCTATATTTGAAGAAATCAGGCGCAGAGAAAAAACTTTTAGCCGGGCAAAATGAATTCTTCAATTACCGGCTTATAGTTAGGATGTGTTTTTACTGAACGAAAAATGCTGTTCGCAGCAGCAATTTATGAGATTGAAAAAGCACCTGATTAAAATGGATGAGAATCTGTTTTTATGCTTTTATATTATCTGAATATCAATATAATCCGAAATCAGACTCCAAGCCAGTTCATTGCAGCATCATAGGTACTGAAAACCTCTACTGTTAAAGGGTATTTTGATTTAATATACTGTCCGAACATAGTTGAATAAGCTACCTGATGCGGTGTTTCAGTTAACACGGCAAATTTTCGGTTCAACCGGTTGCCAGGCATGGCATTAAATATATTAAGAAATATTGGAAATTCTTTGCTTTCGCCACTGAATGTTGCTTTGCGTATATCGATAAGCACCGAATAGTTTGGATTGTAACCGGCACTGCTCCACAGTTTATTTATTTCGGCATTCAATATTGTTGAATCAAAATTTCCAAATAAAGTGGTAAAGCTAAGCTTCCTGGTATCATCTATTCTGTAATCTACTCTTGTTTCAGGCAACGTATGTTGTAAATCTATTGATGCATCCTTCATTGTATCTTCTTCATTATGAGCTGGTAATGTAAAATGAAATACACTGCCTTTTCCTTTTTCACTTTCAAACCATATTTTTCCGCCATTTCTGGTAACCAGGTCCTTACAAAGCAACAATCCAAATCCTGTGCCCTTTTCACCATCAGTACCAGGCGATGAGCTTACAGTATCGACCCTGAATATTTTTTTCTGTTTTTCTTTAGGAATACCAATGCCGTTATCGGTAACAGATATCTCAACTGTATTCCCATTTTCTTTAACCATTATAGATATACTTCCATGGTTGCGGGTAAATTTAAGTGCATTGCTCAACAGGTTGCGCAGCACGGTTTGAATAGCAAATTTATCGGCAAATGCTGTAATCTCCGGATCAATATCCGCAAGGATCTCGATCTGTTTTCTGTCAGCCTCACCTCTGAGAATAACGATATTCTCGGATACAACCTCTGTTATAAAAAATACATCTTTTTCCCTTTCGCCTCGTCCCATCTGAACTGTTGACCACGCAAGTAAATCGTTGAGCAGTTGAAATGTTTGTTTCGATGAATTATTAAGCGCTCCAACCACTTCCATTAATTCACTTTCATCAAAATCTTTAATATTTTCGACTAAAAGCTCCGAAAGATTCATCATCGACCCTAAAGGGCTTCGCAGGTCATGAGCCAATATTGAGAACAGCTTATCTTTATCCCTGTTTAAAAGGGCAAGATCCTGATTGCTCCTTGCAAGGTGCTCTTCCGCGTTTTCTCTTTCTTTCATTTCATCCTGAAGCTCAATATTTGCTTTGCTTAATTCAGCAGTGCGTTGTTCAACTTTACTCTCAAGCTGAATATTGATCTGTTTCATCTCTTTTGTGAGCTTAATATTATCAATAATTACCAGGTATTGATGAATAATAAAAAGAATTATAACAAATACAATAAGTATTATAATTCCATGAAACATTTCAAAGGTCTGGTTCAGGACAAATACCACTAACAGGCCGATCAGTGAGATCAGAAAAATGCCGGGAAGAAAAATTATCCAGTTATTCTGTTTGAAAACTTTCACACTTTTTTCATCCTCTGCTGAGTGTTCCCTGATTTCTTTAAATCCAGTCAACCCACCAAGCAGCAATAGAATATAAAAGAAATAATATCCCGCATCAACAAGGTAATCTCGTCCCAGTGATGAGTAAATAGAGTAAACCAGGTAAAATAAATCACTAAAGAAAATACAAATTGACCCAACAAGAAATATTCCCAGTATTTTTTGAATGCTTTTCACTGTATAAGTGAAAAACAATATCATTATTATCCAGATTAAAATAACATCAAGCACCGGGTAGATGAAAACCATTAGAAGAGTAAGAGTGTCAAAATCCAGATCCGGACTACCTCGTAGAAGAAGCAGTACAGTGAAAATTATTGTTGCTGACAAAACAAGAATACTGATTTCGATAAACACCATGTTACGCCTTCGTGAAGGAGGCTGCGAACCAGCAATGGTGAGAACTGAGACTATAAACAACAGTGTTGCAGAAATATAAAGCAGGTCGACCGGCGACATAAAAGGATCAATATTGATACTGACGAAATAAAGGTATAGCGCATCCCCCAGTGTCCAGGTCAACATTGTGATAGATAACCATAGTAAAGTACGGCTAAAAACATAGTTCCTTTTTTTCGAAACACTATAAATCAGGTACAACAAAAAGGTAACTGAACCCGATAAAGTCAGTTCAAATACTGCGTTGAAAATATTCAATAGTTCACTTTCAATAAAAAGCAGATTAACCAACATATTTATTCCAACCAAAACAATGCCTGGAATTAGAATATGCATCAACTTAATCCGATCAGGAAGCGTTAATAAATTCAAATAGAATTTTGCAAGCATTGAATGCATTTAAAGTTAAAAAAAAGTAAACGTAAAAAATAGATTTCCGCTTCCATTATTGACAGGATAAACAGTAATCCAGGTACTAACCATGCATATAGAATAACCAAAATTTCGGACATCAAAAATACAAAGAAACCCTATACTAACAACAATTGAGTATTTTGATGCCCGCACTTGTGAATATACTCGTACTTTTACACTTCATTTTTAAACAGATACAATTCAGTACATGATGGGAAATTACTTCGAAGGAAAAGCAATTTATTCAAACGGCATATATAATCTTTCACCTTTGCAGGCATATAAACTTTGTCAGGAAGGCTCAGTAATTGTTGATGTGCGCGAAGAATACCTGAATCGGTTTAAGATATTTGATGTTCCCGGCCTGATATTTTGTCCAAAGAAAAACCTGCTTGAATTAATGGAAAAACTTCCGGTTGACAAACCACTGATTATTGCTGATGCCAGTGGCATTCACAGTCCTGAAGCTGTGAGAATGCTGATTGAAAAAGGATTCAAAGGAATATGCGCTAATCTCTCGGGTGGTCTTGTGGAATGGGAGCATTCAGGATTACCGGTAGTTATTAATTACGAAGAAAGGCTTTCAGGTCAATGTGCATGCCAGCTGAAACCTAGGGAGAAAAAGTAAGAGTGAGTAAGCGGCAGGTAGCGAAATATACCCTTTGGGAAAATTATCTCACCTGGTACAAATTCAAATACTGTTTTATTTTTCCCAGTTCTGATCAGCTTCTTCAATAAGTATTTCTGAAGTCTCTTTCCCCAGATATTTATCAATTGCTATATGCACAAGATAAATGAGCGGCGTTAATGCAATAGCGAGCAACACTTTATAAATATATTGAACCAGTCCTACCCTGAAAACCTGTTCCAGACTCCAGTTACCAAGGAAATAGAATGCAATAAAAAGTATAACAAAACTGTCAATAAGCTGAGATACTACTGTTGATCCTGTTGCCCGTAGCCAAAGGAATTTATGCCCGGTCAGTTTCCTGAAATAGTGAAAAACATATGCATCCACCAACTGGCTAACAAGGAAAGCAGTAAGTGAACCTACAATAATACCCAATCCCATTCTAAAAATGGTTGTATACGCAAAATTGATATCAAACGGCTTGCCTTGCGCGTCAATTCCATTCAGTTTCATCCAGAAATCAGCCGGTGGCATATCAGTCCACATCAGGATAATAAGAAATGCATACGCAATCATACCTGCAGTAATAAAGCTTATACGTCGCACTCCAGTTTTCCCGAAATATTCATTTATAATATCTGAAAAAATAAAGACTATCGGCCAGATCAAAACGCCTACGCTCAGATTCAGATCAGTTATAATTCCAAAAATATTGAGTTGCAAAGGCGCCAGGCCCAGTAGTTTTTCAACCGAAAATATTTTCACTCCACCAAATTCAGCAATAATTGCATTGGTGATAAAGAAACTTGCCAATATCAGGTAAAGGAATGTTTTCTTGTTCAAATGACTCGAGTTTTCCATGGCATTATTATGTCCGTTTGAGAATCTAAAATATTATAACGTGTTAAAATCGTCAATTGCTCTGTAAAAAATTAAATGACCAATTGAACTACGTTTCACTTTTCACTCTTCACTTTTCACTCTTCACTTTTCACTTTTCACTTTTCACTTTTCACCATAATTTCCTCCGTAATCAGAGACGCGAGGCATCGCGTCTCTAGCCCCATGTTACAACTGCCAGTCTCTTACGCCCGTCCATACGTATCTTCAATGCTTTATCAAACCTCACATGCCGGAAAAAGTTCGTTTTATTAATGAGTTTCTGCTTTTTCAGCAGTTCAAAATCAATAAAGCTCTTTCCTACCTCAGGCTGAACGGAAAAATAACCCACATTCATGGATGTAACATTATGAAAAAAGTGTGATCCTGAAGAAGCATCGAGCGGATAGCCCTCAAGACTGGTTTCAACTATAGTTTTGGCATTGCTTATTTGCGGCCAGTTCACCGGTATTCCAATCCAGCGATCGCGTGTGCCCCAGCGTCCGGGACCGATAAGTATATATTTGCGGTTTTCCTTACGCATAATATGGTTCAGTTCTTCAATTTCGATTGCCATTTCAGGGGTTTTACTCTTGTCGAATTCATCAATATCAACGTAAATAACATCGGTGATATCTGCAACCAGCCCGTTACCCATGCCTTTTTCGGAAAAAAGAACTATCTCATCTTGCCTAATCTCATTCATATCCACCTGGTAATCAAGCTCAGCACCAATTAATGGCTTGATTTGCAAAAGGTAAAAAGTAGTTTTATAAGCAGCATCGCGAGTTAGGTCGATAGCAAATTCAATTTCGACCGGTGTACCCATGGCTTCCTTTACAATATCAAGTACAGTCTCAATGGTTTTTGCCATAGGGCAATATTCATATTTCAACACATTGCTGAAATTAATAACTCTCGGCCCTGGAGTAGTTATGCCAGGCACAAGTCGTTGATTTTCCCTGTCGTAAACAGATGCCAGGTGACGGAGTGTTCCATGTTTTTCGGCTATGTCGATATCCATTTCGCGCAGGCCGGCCATTTCGCCTTCAAGCAGGTTAACATCGCTTTTTGCCAGGTCGACAGCCAGGAATTTCACCTGTGAGTTTTTGTATAAATCCTTTGCCGTTACTATCTCCACAGCCGGATAAATGGGTGAAAAACGGTATGCACTTCCTCCATCAACAACATACTTGCCTAATCCAAGAGCAGCAACAGCAAAGCCTTCTTCCGGTTTCATATGAGCAAACGGATAATAATTGTACGATTGGGCCACACCGCTGATATGTGGATAAAACACATCATCATACTGATGTCCAACTACTTCCTGTATAACGATAGCCATTTTTTCTTCGTCGAGTTTATAATTTATGGCTTCGATATATCCACGGGCTTCAGGCGAATACACAGATGCATACACCAGTTTGATGGCATTCATTATTTGCGTGAGACGAACATTGATATCCGGGTGATTGTTTGGTAAGAGGTACGTCTCAAAAATCCCGGCAAACGGTTGTGAAAGAGAATCCTCAAACATTCCTGATGATCGTACGGCAATGGGTTTATTTATCAGTTTGAGTAAAACCCGGAGCCGGCGTATTAATGTATCGGTAAGGGCGCCCGAAGCAAATATGTTCCGGATTTCGTCGTAATTCTCAATATTGGTGATTTTTTCTTTAATCCTGTTGCGTTCAATAAAATATTCGAATTCGTCGGTACCTATTACTGACGTGCGAGGCGAACGAATGTTGATTTCAGGAACATGTTTATTAAAATCGTAATTGTAGATCAGCGTGTTGATAAATGCCAGTCCTCTTCCTTTACCACCTAACGAACCCGGAACCAGGGTAACCACATTATGCTCATCCAGCAGCGCTGATTCCTCAAAAGGAATTACTTTACCTTTATCCTGTTCGTTTCTGAATTGCTGGATAACTTCAATAAGATATGCTCTTAATTCGGAAGGACTGCTAAAATCGGTAACCTTTCCGGGATTCAGAATTTTAGCCACCTGTATTTCGCCGCGAGCCATCAGCCAAAGCGAAAAATGATCTTTTCGGGCATGGTAAATGAGCGATTCGTCAGGGATAGTGCGAAGATGATGCTCAAATTCACGCAACGATTTGGCGATTGCAATCTGAGTCCCGTCTTTATCACGGTATATAAAATTTCCGAATCCCAGGTAGTGGGAAATAAAACTTTTAAAATCCTGTGATAAGCTTTCCGAATTTTTATCGATGAAAGTTGCCCTTAAATCATATGCGCGTTTGGCATTATTGGGATCGGATGACTGAATTATTACGGGAAGATCGGAATTAGACTCACGCACATAACTCACCAGATCAAATCCGGCTTCGCTGTATTCCTTTCCATTCCGGTTAAATTTAACATCTGTGATCAGACAAAGCAGGAAATCCTGGTAATCGTTAATAATTTCAAGGGCTTCTTCATAATTGGCTGCCAACAAAATTTTAGGGCGGGCACGCAGACGAAGTACTTTATAAAGTTCATCGGTACTCACATCGTCAATAATCCTGCGGGTTTGCTCCATTACAATTCCATACAGCAGCGGCAGATAGCGGGAGTAATACTGCGGACTATCTTCAACCAGGAGTAATACCCTTACCAACCCTACACGGGTATCATTTTCAACATTTATTTTATCCTCAAGCAACTTGATCATGGCAAAAAACACTTTGCTTTCGCCATTCCATACAAATACACGATCGATATTTTTATACCGTTCGCTCACAGCAGTGAAATAGGGCACATCCGAATTGTTGTTTAACAAGGCGAAGATTGGAATATATGGAAATTCCTTCCTGATATGTGCCGAAATACTTACCGGCAAAGTTTTATCAACACCTACCATAAAAATTACCAGGTCGTAATGTTTTGCATTCAACTGGATTACAGCTTCTTCTGTTGACGAAACGCCGGTTATGCGGGGAACTGAAGTCAGGCTGAGCTGGTGGTATTCGCCCAGCACATACTCCGAAAAACGGCCTTCCTTTTCAATCGTGTATGCATCATAAAGATTAGCTACCAGTAAAATCTCCTTCACTTTAAACGGGCACAGATCGTGATACACATCACGGTCCGAATTATTTTTGTTCAGAAACCGCTGAAGTAATTGTTTGCCGCTGACCGGCGTTTC
>JAIFMH010000236.1 GCA_020048595.1 Bacteroidota bacterium
CAGTGTAAAGCCGGACACAGCAGTTTTACTTACGATCCTTTTACGCTCGAAGGGAATTTCGCTTTTGCATCAGGAGTTCAGGAAATGCTCCTTCAAAGCCATAATGGAATAATACAGATTTTCCCTGCCGTACCATTGGAATGGAAAAATATCTCTTTCGAAAATCTACGGACTGAAGGAGCGTTTTTAGTGAGTGCTAAAAAGGAAAACGGAATCTTAGATTCTTTTACGATTGAAGCTCCCGAAGGCGGAATTGTCCGGATCAGGCTGCCATTCAGAACTTTTTTTATCGGAAGTTCCGAAAAAATGGAACGCATGGAATCCGATAACAGCAAAGAGTTGATCCTTAATTTTGAAAAAGGAGGAAAAGCAGTGATCAGGAATGGGTATGAGTAAAATGGAGTTGTTTGAGTAAATTGAGGCAAGCGATAAACAGGTGAAGAGTGAAAAACATTTATTTAACAACCACAGTAATTTGTGTAGCAATGTTTAGTGCAGTAGTGATGCTGGAAAGGTCGGGATATAACTCTCCGGTATTACCTGAGTAGTGGCTATGTCCAACAGGCTTCATCTCAATTATTGTGCCGGGATTTTCCATATCAACCATCGCCGAATAAACCACTGCCGGCTGACACGATGCCTGATAATCAATATCATTTGGATACAAAGCATTGGTCCAATATTCATTCCAATCCCAGGGCTGATTAATTTCCATAAATATCTTCACCTGACCGATTAAGGCATTATTTGAACGCGTATTGAGCCTGAAACTTCCAGCCGGAGTTGCACCGCTGTATGCATCCGGGACTTTATTTCTAGGAGTGGGCTCATACGATCCGTATTCATTCTTTATACTCCACTTATGCGCCCAATATGGAAGAGCTGATGGCCTTCGAACTTCACCAGGTTTCCAGGTTCCTCCCGATTTAACACCATGTTGATATATTCCTTGTCCAAGGGCCGCCGTTACAAAAAGGGTTTGCAGATACTGCCCGCTGGAATCTTCTAACCAGATTGCAAAGGTAGGATGATTATGGGCCTTGCCTTTTATCATTTCAATCTCAATGGACTTTCCTGCTCCATTAACATTACTGGTTATCATAACTATACTATCCTGTTTTCGGGCTTTTGAACTCTTCCCATCTCCGCTTGGCTTACATGACGATAAGCTTACAGCAGCAATAAGAAAAAAAGTCATCAATGTAAGAATGTTTTTTTTATATGTTTTCATACATCATTTATTAAATTTCGATAATAATTCCAATGGTTGGCAGCACAGTACCGGATTCACTCGATAAATACTTGAGCTGGTATCGTTCAGGATCTTTTAACACCGGCTGCCCGTTTTCATCCTTAACCTGGAGAAGTTCAGCAGGTTGGTCAGCTTTAAAATTATACAGATTCTGAATATCAAGGTAAACATTCAGCGACCACTTTTTGAAAAAATATTCTTTATCAATCCTCAGGTCAAGCTGGTGAAAAACTCCAAGTCGCAGATTATTAAACTGGTTGAAATCGAGATATCCTCTCCCCTGCACATCCCATGCTTCTATAAGTTCGGATTTGGGTTCATCAAAAGGTGTGTAAGGAGCACCACCAACAAAACGCCATTTTACGCCAATTTCCCAGTTCCTCTTTAAAGAAGCCAAAGCTGTTACATTAAGAATACTCCTGTTATCCCAGGCAGAAGGAATAAAATCACCGTGTTTATCTTCGAAAGAAGATCTTACCCAGGTATAAGAAAGAGTGGCATCAATGTTTTTCGTTATTTTTTCACGAAAGTAAACTTCTGCTCCCCAGGCTTTTCCACGGGATATTGGAATTACGGCCTCATCGCCTGCCACGCCAAAATTGGCACCTTTGCTGGCGAGTGAAACGGAGTCGGTAAGTGAAAAAGGATAATAATTATAAAACTTGTAAAATCCTTCGAGAGTAATTTTAGATCTGTCGTTTCGCCTGTAATCAAAACCTGCCACAATATGATCTGCCTGAATATATCTCAATCCATTTGTTTTATTCACTAATTCGCCTTGCGTTGATCTATATCCCAATGTGGTATATGCAGGAAGCTGATAATACCTGCCAGTGTTGAAATTAGCCAGAAGTTTAGGCGTTAGCGAATATGACGCTGAAAAACGAGGAGACAGCTGTTTAAGAAGGTTCGACATCTGATCAGAATAGCTGTTTGCATCAGAGCGTAATAGATTCGAAGAATAATTTATTTCCGTAATAGTATCCTCACCTGACGGAATAAATACTCTTTGATAGGTCGTATTTTTATATTTTGCGAATTCAGCACCTGCCCCGTAAGATATTTTGTATCCCCGGGTTCTGGCAACTTCCTCGTACCGGATTTTATTTTCAATTTCATACGACGAATAATCAATCGTTTTTTTATCAGGAGCAGTTTCATCGTTATCCTGATATTTATAAGCCTCATTATAAAGCATGTTACGACTGAGAATAAAAGTTCCGAATGAATTATCGCGGTAATGACGGTAATTTGCTCCGATTGCATAATTCCACTGATTATTAACCGGAAGATAATCAAGTATATATTGTTGTTCCTCCGTAGGATCTTTGAGCCCGGTATTTAGTTTGAATTTATCAAGTGCACCAATACTTATAAATGTAAGTTCATTTTTAACGTTGAACTTGGTTTTAACCTTTACAGTGTAATCGGTAAAAGTAGGGAGGAAAGGTAATCCGATAACTCCAAACAAAAATTGCAGATAGGATCTCCGTACCGAAAACAGAACGCTTGTTTTTTCACTGAGAGGCCCGTTGACACTTAAAGCCATTTCGCTGGCTCCGAGTGTAGCGCGATAAACCAGCCGATCGGGATTTCCATCGATAAGTTTCATATCAATAACTGAACTCAGCGAATTACCCCTGCTGGCTGGAAATGCACCGGAATAAAAATCAACTTCTCGCAGAAAGTCCGTATTAATTATACCAACCGGTCCACCCGAAGCTCCTTGCGTTGCAAAGTGGTTGAGGTTAGGAATCTCAATGCCATCAAGCAAAAATCTATTTTCTGAAGGGCCACCACCTCTTACAATAATATCGTTGCGGAACGAAACGGATGAAGCCACTCCGGGTAATGATTGAATGACCTTGGAAATATCGCGGTTTGAACCGGGGCTTTTCTCAATTTGTGAGATTCCGAGCGATTTTAATGATACCGGACTTTCCTCTACCCGCTTGAAAACGGATGCTGTAATTTCTACACCACTTATTTGTATTGCAATCTCTTTCATCGCAATATCCATTGATGAGGTCTTTGCATTTGTAATCTGAATTTCTTCAGTCATTATTTTTTCAAATCCTACCGAAGTAGCTTCGAGTTTTACGTACCCGGGATTTAATCCGGTAAAACTAAAATTGCCATCAAAATCACTTACCGAACCAATGTTCGTTCCACTGATAATAATGTTTGTAAATGGCAGAGGATCATTGTTTTTAATGTTATAAACTCTTCCTTTTATGGAACCGGTTTGAGCAAATAGTCCAAGTGAAGAGTATAGAAAAAAAACAATAAGTACTAAATTAATGCGCTTTGACCTATTCATGTTTAATAAATTCGTATAAATGTTAGACAATAGATAAACGTAAGAATTAAAAAAATGTTTAAGAAGAAAGAAAAATTGTTCATTTATTATCCGGAACCCATTTCTGAACTTTGAATTAATAGAGATGTGAGTTTAAATAATTCATCGCTTTTTTAAGATTTAAAGTTAATCCATCTTCCCCTTCGAGCCAGGTAATTTTTATTCCTTTCTTCTCCATTCGTCTGAACCAGGTCATTTGCCGTTTGGCAAACTGATGAATAGCTGTATTCAATAACCGGAACATTTCAGTATAAGTCAATTCTCCTGACAGATACAAAGTTACATATTTATACTCAAGACCATAGAACATAAGTTGATCTTTAGTTAAACCACTATCAAGTAATATTTCAACTTCTTCAATCATTCCTTCATTCAAACGCTGAGTTAACCTGGACGTAATTCGCTCACGCACAATTTTCCGATCGAAACGGAGTCCAATAACCGGTGTATGACTATAATCATCTGAAACTTTCTGATTTCTGTTTTGATCTTTAAAACATTCAATTTCAATGGCTCTGATAAGCCGTTCACGATCAAGGATATCAGTGGTATTATGCAATGACCGATAAGAAGCAATTTTAATAACCAGTTCCTCATCCGAAAGATTGGATAGTTGCTGTCTTAAAAATTCATCAGCAGGAACCTCAATTAAATTATAACCTAATAACACAGACTCCAGATACAACCCTGTTCCCCCGCATAAAATTGGCGTTTTACCTTTTAAAATAATCGAATCCCGGGCCGCCTGAAAATCCCTTTGAAACTGAAAAACATTGTATTCCGTTCCAGGCTCGGCAATATCAATAAGATGCGACGGAATAATTTTGCCATCAACATTATAATCTGCAAGGTCTTTTCCTGTTCCAATATCCATTCTTTTGAAAACCTGACGCGAATCAGCGCTAATGATCTCAGCATCCAAAGCTAAAGCCAGATGAGCCGCGAAAGTTGTTTTACCAACAGCAGTAGGACCAAGTATAGTAATCAATGGAAATTTTGGACTCATAATGCAAAGATGGGAAAATATAGGCATAAAGGAAAATTGAAAACAGAAAACAGAAAATAGGTAAATAGGGGAATAGAATTCTTTAACAATTGAATTAAGAATCATATTTTTGTGCTTACATAAGAACTTAAAATGGAACTAATCTTAAAATACTTTCCCGATCTTACAAGTGATCAAGCCGACAAATTCAGACAGTTAGAGGAACTCTATATTGATTGGAACAGCAAAATCAACGTTATTTCGCGCAAGGATATGGAACATTTCTACGAACGGCATGTTTTACATTCGTTAGGCATTGCAAAAGTGATACAGTTTTCGCCCGGTGCGAAAGTATTGGATGTTGGGACAGGAGGTGGATTTCCCGGAATTCCGCTTGCTATTTTGTTTCCGGAAACTAATTTTCTGCTGGTTGATTCAATAGGAAAGAAAATAAAAGTAGTTCAGGAAGTTTCTGAGGCAGCCGGAATTAAAAATATAGAAGCCATTAAAGCACGGGCAGAGGAATTGAAAGGGAAATTTGATTTTGTTGTCAGCCGGGCCGTAACCACTCTCCCTGATTTCATCAAATGGGTTGAAAGTAAAATAAAAAGAGAAAGCAGGAATACTTTACAAAACGGCATTCTCTATCTGAAAGGCGGTGACCTGGAAGCCGAACTCAAACCTTTGCAGAATAAAAGCCGGGTTTATAACCTGAGTGATTATTTCGAGGAGGAATTTTTCGAAACGAAAAAAGTAGTTCATGTCGCGTTATAAAATTTCACAAGATTTAACATATCAAATCGTAATATATATCCATACCCTGGTTTTTTCACTACTTTTGGCACGGTAACGCTCACAGGGAAAAGAGTTAATGGTTAATGAAAAATAGAAAATAGTAAGATCTGTAAGGTCAAAATATAAAGTCCAAAATGTTAATAAGTAGTTCAAACCCTGGTTTCATTGTAAAACAACTGAATGACTATTGAATGACAACACATCCAGCTCAAACACTCTTCTATTCTCAATCCTCTGCAATTGAATGACAACCGAACGACACCTATTTTAAAACACTGTAATCAACGTAAACTAATACTATAACCTTAACACCAATGAATAAAGAAATCTTTAACCT
>JAIFMH010000365.1 GCA_020048595.1 Bacteroidota bacterium
CCAAAGGGAAGCAGGTGTATTTAAGCAGTGGATTAGTAGTCTTAAGCGGGATTCTGGGAATGAATTTTACTGAATATCCTTCTTTCTTTAAAAAGGGAATATATTGAATTGCCCTTATCCTTGCACTGGCCTGATCGGAATTTCCGTCAGTAAGCATCAGAAGCCTTTGCTTTTTATTCTTGTCAAAGTTTTTTGCCATCGGATGCGGTTATTTGACAAGTTTAAATTTCTTTAGAATTTCATCTGCTTTCTGATTTATATCCACCGAAATTTTGAAATAATAAACCGGCAGGCAGAAAACAAGAGCAAGTATGGAACTTCTGACAATTATATCTACAATGAAATTTGATAAAACCGGAAGCGACGAAGCAATAAAATAAGCTACAGCGCCAATGATCAATATATAAAGGAAACGAATATTATAAGGCTGAAGCTTGTATTTGTAAAGCAGGAAGAGGTATCTGAGAATATATTTGTGGCAATTAGCAAAACAACAAGCAATACCAACAATACTGTTTGCACCTTGTAGTACTTTGAAGTGCCAAAAATTGAGCTGTTAGCACCGGTTGCCATATCTATCAGATTGCCCAATCCTATAAAAAAGATCACCCATTTCCCGGATGAATATGCAGGCCCTATAACATGAAAAACATTGTCGATATTTACCCAAAGTGCCATGAAAAGAAGACCACCGATAATGAATAATGTGAGGCAGCTTTTTTCGTAAATATCCCTGATGGTTTTCATGTCGTTCGTTTTCCAGGCTTCAGCCGAAACAACATTGGCAATTTTATATATCGAGCGCGATGGCATAGATATCACCACCCCAAAGAAAAAACAGATCCCATATATCCCGGTGCCGCTTAATCCAACCATTTTTGTGATCATAATGGTATCAATGTTTTGAATGAAATTCATTGAAAAACCATTGAGAATACTGAAAGCCGAAACTGAAAAAACTGATCGGATCATCGTTTTGTCAAGAAACGCAAAATCGGTTTTTAAGGAGAATTGTCCGGCCTTCATAAGTGATAACATGATGTATACAGTTGGAATTGACAAAGCAACAATATATGCCAGAACAAACTGGTGAAAAGTAAGAAGATCAAAGAAAAAGAATCCAATCAGGATAATTATCAAAACCCGCTGAAAAACTTCCCGCAGGTAAGTCCCCAATGTGCTGTTAAGAAGTGCTGAATAATATACATCGAGAATTGAAAAGAATATCTGGAAAAAGATCAGGACAAAAAGATAATTGATATAACTGACAAACAATGCTGATTTTTCAAGGCTTACCTCAATCAGCAACGGCTTAAACAATAATAATAATGAACTTGAAATTATAAATCCTATCAATCCCACCATCAATACCATGGCCAGGAAGCCATGATGTTTATTTTCGGTATTTCGGAAAAAAGGAAATAGGCGGATAGTTACCCCATTAATTCCTAATGTTCCAAACTGGGTGATCATGGTTGCATAAGCCAGAATAATCTTCAGCAAACCAAATTGTTCGGGCGAATAAATGCGGGGGAACAGTATTCCTGTTGTAATAAAACCAAGTATTACACCTAAATAGACGTAAATAGTGCCCTTAACTGATTGTTTTACAATGACTCCCAAGAAAATGTGGTTTCTGTTCAATGCAAAAGTAACAAAAAGGGATGATTAAAGTGCTGAAAGAGTATGTATCCGGGTTTAAATGGTACAAATGTTCAGGAGTTCAAAGATCTGTTTACCTGCGATTGAAACGCTGAAACTCTCCACCATTGAATCCCGAAAATTCCTCTACATTTGCAATTCGACTACTAACCTGATTCAATGCTAGCTGATTTCCGAAAACTTATCCGCCTTTCGGCGATTTATGGATTAGGCACTTTGTCAACCAAACTGGCGGGCTTTGTACTTATTCCATTATATACCAGGAGCTTTTCGGTAGCTCAATTCGGGATACTCGGATTACTCGAAGTGAGTGCAGTAGTAGTTATATCTTTCTTCGGGTTCTCGCTTTATTCAGGCTTTTTTCGGTGGTACTGGGATAAAAGCGCTGAAAATAAAAAGGAATCTTTGTTTTTTACCGTTACAGCTTTTCAGATTGGAGTTGTAATACTCGCATATTTCGCAACATTGCCTTTCCTCAAGGACTTCTCACAACTTATTCTGGACTCGCCGGATTATACCTATCTGTTAAGGTTAATGCTGATTTCATCGCTGATACAGATAGTTCTGCTGATGCCTAATACATTATTGCGATTGCAGGAAAAACCATGGCTTTTTACGCTTGCCAATTTATTGCAATTGGTTTTCAGCCTGTCGGTAACAGTGTATTTTATTGTGTATCGGCATGCAGGTATTGAAGGCATTTATTATGGACAAATTGCCGGAAGTATTGCATTTGCGTTAGTATTGGTCAGGTTTACCCTCAGGAATATGGTATTCAGGTTTGAAACCGCGCTGTTACGCGAAATTCTTGTTTATTGCTACCCGTTATTTTTTTCAGGAGTTGCACTGGTTATACTGAATGTAACAGACCGGTATTCCATTAAAGTATTGGGAAATATGGCTGATGTTGGTTTGTATTCCTATGGATTTAAATTGGCGAATACATTAAATGTTTTCCTGATCACCTCGGTAAATTTTGCTATTCAGCCCATGATTTATCGCATGATGAATGACCCTGGCAATAAAAGATTTTATGCCCGCTTGCTTACATATTACGCCTATGGTACTATGATTTTTGCTCTTGCAATGATGGTATTCGGGATGGAGATCACTAAACTGTTTGCACGCCGTGTTGAGTATTTTGATGCCTGGTATATATTCCCATTCATAATTTATTCTATTGTTTTTGGGATGATGAAAGATGTTGCTACGACCGGGCTCAGTATATCGAAAAAAACAAAAGTCATTGCCACAACTGTAATTATCACTGCAGTTTTAAATTTAATTCTTAATATTGTACTTATTCGATTACTAGGGAACCAGGGAGCAGCGCTTTCAAAAATGATTTCGATGCTTGTATTCTTTGCGCTTACATTGTATTACGCTCAGAAAGTTTACCCGATTCCTTATGAACTGAAACGGATTGCAATAATGCTTATAACTGCTGCCGGATTATATGGAATATCGGTTTTGTTCAATATGTGGAGCTTGATTCCCCGTTTGGCAGCTAAATCAATTCTAATTTGTTCCTACCCATTTGTTTTGTACCTGTTTCGGTTTTACCATCCTGTTGAACTCACCGCTTTGCGAAGTGGATGGGAAAAATGGCGCAATCCCAATGAATTTCAGGAGAATGTACGACGACTGATTAAAAAGTAATTTTATTATGAGAAAAATGCAGAATATTGTTTTTCTGGGTGCCGGCTCTATTGGCACTGCTTTGGGAAACTCCTTGGCTGTTCGTTCCGATTTGAATGTCAGTTTATTATCTATTGAACATGATGTTGTTGAAACCATAACCACATCACATATCAATCAGAAATACTTCCCGAATATCCGTCTTACACCGGCATTAAATGCTACAACGGATCAGAGCATCCTTAAAAATGCCGGAGTAGTTTTTATAGCCATACCATCCGTTGCAGTAGTGGATTATATGCAGCTTATCCGGTTGCTGCTTCCTGAAAATGCCATACTTGTTAACCTTGCAAAAGGATTTGGGTGTCACGATCAGATCATATCTCAATGTTTGGCTGAACATCTTCCCAATCCGGTTTGTGCGCTTAAAGGACCTTCATTTGCCCGCGAAATAATAAATAACAGTCCTACCGCTTTTACCCTGGCATCAACGGATATTGAACTTTGCAGATCATTAGAATCCTTATTTGAGGAGACCAACTTATTTGTTGACACAACAACTGATTTACTTGGCGTCGAAATTGTGAGTATTCTGAAAAATATTTATGCCATTAGATACTGATCCATTTTGGCGGCCATGAGGAAACCATGTTTCATTATTGCGGTATCGGTGATTTTGGTCTCACTGCTCTTAACGATCTGAGCCGTAATCGAACGCTTGGGTTACTTATTGGGAAAGGCTTTTTTAATGAAGGTATTCCCAATAAAGTCGTGCTCGAAGGCCGGATTGCCATGAGTATTATTCTCAAAAAGCTAATTGAAAGTGAAATGCCCGAAACCGGTTATCATATGATGCTGCAACTCGACAAGGTGTTTGCAGGCGATACCGATATAGCGAAATTCGTGGATAAAATGATAAATGAGAGGTATTAAAATACTTAACTCTATTCCTTATAAAGTATTTAAAATCGCAGCAATCTCACCGGTTAGCTCTCTTCGCGAATATTTTAAACGGTTTCCCGTATTGCTTTCGAGACGTTGTTCACTATAACGGATAAAATAATCAGATATAATCCTGCGCATTGCATCTTCATTTTCGTAACCAGCCGTTTGCCCGGCGTCAGAATCTTTCAGAATAACTGCAGCTTCACCATCTTCCGGACCAATGCTTAGTATCGGCCTTCCTGATCCCAGGTATTCAAAAACTTTTCCGGTTAAGATCCCTTTGGCATTAGGGGTGTTATTTATAAGAAGCAGAAGTACCTGCGATTTCTGAATTTCATACATTACACAATATCAACTTTTCCGACAAGTTTGATTTGTAAAGCCGATGCTAAATCTGGTTGTAACTTTACCATCTCGGATAATACTTTCCATAAACCAACCGGATTACGCGATGCATTTATACTTCCGATATGAGATAATGTAAATTTTTTATCTAACTGATTCTGAGGTAAAGGTCTTATGTCCTGTTCATCATAACCATTGGTCACCAGTTTATACCCGCGCTTTACAATTCCATTGAACTCATTCACCATATCCTGGCTTACAACAGTGACTGCAGTGGCTGATGCAAGCACTTTTTTTTCGAGTTTATGATGAAGTTTATCTGCAAAAGATGTAAGCCTGAGTTGATGATAAAAGTCAATTCCGGTCCAGGGATCACGAAAATCGGCAAGCCAGGGGATATTGAGTTTTTTATGCACCTGCATTGCGATCAGGTGCATCGAATGCGGCGGGCCTGTTGAAACAATAGCATCAACAGGATGATCTTTCAGATACTTTTTTAGAAATTTTACAGAAGGACGAATCCAGAAACGTCGTGCATCCGGAATAAAAAAGTTGCCACGCAGCCATACAGCTAATCCTTCGGCTATTCCTGGTTTTTCTTTTTCCTGCAGAAATCCGGCATTTACTTTTTCACCGGGTTTCATACCTACAAAGCGTTTATAAACAGAATAAGGTTCAATAATCGGTCGTTTAATAATTGAAATTCCTTCAGGTATATCTTTTTCAAGAGAATTATCAATGGCAGGAGCCTCAGGGTTTTCAGGCGTATAGATGATAGGTTCCCAGCCAAAATCGCGCAGGTATTTGCTGAATTTAAGCCATCGTTGTACACCGGCGCCACCGCTGGGAGGCCAGTAGTATGTAATTATCAATACTTTCCGTTTGCCTGAAGTACCCATGACTCAGACCTTATGCCTTTTGGCTGGTTTCGCTTTTCCGTTTTGCCATAAATCCAATGGTTCCCAAGGCAAGTAAAACCAATAGTATTGACGAAGCATATGAAATCATTTCTCCGGTTTTATAAACTTTTGGCTCAAATTTGAATTCAATGGTATGATTACCGGCAGGAACTATCATTGCACGCAGCACATAATTGGCAC
Source organism: Bacteroidota bacterium (assembly GCA_020048595.1). Classification (GTDB taxonomy): domain Bacteria; phylum Bacteroidota; class Bacteroidia; order Bacteroidales; family UBA4417; genus UBA4417. The sequence goes on from JAIFMH010000365.1 coordinate 5,691, forward strand.
GGAAATATGGTGCCGGTTTTCCATCTACGTATGCATTCCAGCCCTTCTCGTAATATATTTCCGAAAAAACGGCCAATTGCTCTTTAATAGTTTCTGATTTGTATGTAAGGTGGTTAGGTTTGTAATCAGTAAGTACTATGCTTGCCAACTCATCTTTGGTAATTAAATGTCCTTTAAGCTGATTTTCAAATCGTTTATCATAAACAGCTGTTTCTGAAGGAACCAGGTCAGTAAGCGCCCTGATTTCTTCATCGGCATTATTTACCATGTGCGCGTTATTGACAAACCAGGCATTTCCCATTGCCTGCATATTGACTTGCATTTCAGGCTGTCCGCCCTTTTCATCAGGAACAATAAAATATTTGGTATTTAGCATGTTGTAAACATTCATATTCCCTTTAGCGAGATGAAAATCAATTAACTCCTGGTAGCGACGTAATTTTGCGCCATGGTATCCACCAAGGGATTTATGAAAATATGATGTACTGGCATCGGCAAACGGATTTCCAACTGTTTGATTAAATACCCTGAAATTCGGGTCCATATCTTTCATGATAATCTGATCGGCTCCTGAAGGTTGAAATGGAACGGCTGCAACACTTTTGCGTACAAAACTTTCGTTGTTGAGGTAACGGCGGTTTACAGCCCACATATCAATAAGGATAAGAAGAATTAATGCTGTAAAGAATACAGGTTTCTGGATCTTTTTATTGATCATTGCCCATATGGCAG
>JAIFMH010000149.1 GCA_020048595.1 Bacteroidota bacterium
GGGGCCAGTATTGCATACACCCTCGATGGCTCTGATCCTAAGGTAAATTCGGCAATATATACTGTGCCGCTCAAAATAACCGCTTCCGCGCTTTTAAAAACTATGGCCTTTAAGGTTGGACTTGCCGAAAGCTATATTGATAGTGCGTCGTACACCATCAAAGTTTCGCCTCCTGTGTTTTTACCGGAAAGCAATACATTCAGTAACTCCGTCATGGTCAACATTTCGTGTATTACACCTGGAGCGAATATTTATTATGCCATCAACGAAACGCCAACTGCAAGTTCCACACTTTACACCACCCCGTTCGAAATTAATTCCTCCTGTTTCATAAAAGCAATTGCCATCAAGCCGGGTTTAACTTCGAGTACCACAGTAAAGAAAGGACTTACCCTTGTAACAGGTATCGAAGATATTAAAAGTGATGAATTAGTTGTTTACCCCAATCCATCCGATAACGGGAATTTTAAAATTAAGCTTCCACCCGGATTGAAAAATGAAAAAGCATCGCTTCAGGTTACCAATATTTTAGGCAAAGTTGTTTATAGAGAAACTATTGCAGCCCCGGATAATGGTATTCTTGATTTTTCAGAACCTTTGAAAAGTGGCTGTTATTTTATAAACATTTCTACCACTCATCTTAACAAAACTATTAAATTAATCGTAAGATAAAATCTTGTATTAGCTGCTCAGTATCTCATTCCGAAACAAGCTTATTAAAAAGTAAATCTTGTTGTTAGAGTTTAGCTCCAATGTGACAGAAATCGCATTGGAGCTATTTCTTTAAACTGCTTATCTCCTTCGGTCAGGTTTGATTTTTCTTTTTGATTTAAGAACAAGGAATATTGATTAACGATTTATGAAGTTTAGCATAATTCATTGATATTCAACACACATCAAAAAATCAAAAATCGTTAACAAGCGAAGCGACTCATGAGCACGTTTTAAAATAAGCAATGAGCGAATAATCCTTGTTCTTAATTCCATTTTTAGTAATCCAATCTGCAAAATACTTCCCAACTTGTTTAAAGTGGATAAGCAGTATAATAAAATATCTCCGTGTTCCTTTGAGCCTCCGTGCCTCAGTGGTTAAAACTATAACTCTAAAAGCCTTACTTCTTCAGCATCAAAATCTGCTCTTCAATCGTTTTGATCTTTAGCTCGGCATCATTCATTTTATGTCGTTCAACGTCAACAATCTCGGGCTTGGCATTGGCAACAAACCTTTCATTCGAAAGTTTTACCATAACGCTTTTCAGAAATCCACGGGTATATTCCAGTTCCAGGTTTAGTTTTTCGATTTCTGCTTCCGCATCGATTTTATCACCCAGCGGAACATAAAATTCATTTCCTTTAATCAGGAAGGAGGATGCTCCGGTAACTTTTTCAGTCACGTATCTGATTGGTGACAAGTTACAGAGTTTCTCAATAAGTGAATCAAACAGCAGGTTTGGAATCTCCTTGCTTGGTTTCAGGATAAACAAATCAAGCTGGTCCTTTATCGGTATATTTTTATCCTTACGAATGGTTCGGATTGAAGTGACAATCTCGAGCGTATACTTTGAATCTTCATGCAATAAATGCCAGATTTCTTCAGTAATAAATGGCATAAATGGATGTAGTACCTGCATGATATCCGAAAATAACTTTACCGCTGCTTTGTAGGTTTCACCATCAATAGGTTGCTGGTAAGCCGGCTTAATCATTTCGAGAAACCATGAACAGAAATCGTCCCACACCAGTTTATATGCCCCCATAAGTGCATCACTAAGACGATATTTGTCGTAATGATCGTTTATTTCAGAAAGTGCTTCATAAAAGCGCGACCTGAACCAGGTTACCGAAAGTGCTGCATACATAGGTTGCTGCAGACTCTTATCAACTTCCCACCCTTTGATAAGGCGAAATGCATTCCACACTTTATTTGAAAAATTCCGACCTTGCTCACATAATGATTCATCAAACGGTAGGTCGTTACCTGCCGGCGATGTCAGCAACATTCCAACACGAACTCCATCAGCTCCGTACTGCTCAATCAATTTAATCGGATCAGGAGAATTACCCAGCGATTTCGACATTTTACGGCCAAGCTTATCGCGTACAATACCAGTAAGATACACATTTTTAAACGGAATATCCTTGCGATATTCCTGACCGGCCATAATCATACGGGCTACCCAGAAGAAGAGAATTTCAGGAGCTGTTACCAGGTCATTAGTTGGATAATAGTATTTAATATCCTCATTTTCAGGATTACGGATACCATCAAAAACCGAAATCGGCCAAAGCCATGATGAAAACCAAGTATCCAGTACATCTTCATCCTGACGAAGTTCAGCCAGGGTGATTTTCGGAAATTTAGCCAATGCTTTTCCTAAAGCTTCTTCTGCCGAACGGGCAACAATGATACTTCCATCGGGTAAATAGAAAGCCGGGATACGCTGTCCCCACCATAACTGGCGGCTGATACACCAGTCGCGGACATTCTCCATCCAATGGCGATAGGTATTTTTAAATTTATCGGGATGAAATTTAACAATATCGTTGTTTACTATATCAAGTGCAGGCTTGGCCATGTCAGCCATTTTAAGAAACCATTGCATCGAGAGTTTTGGCTCTATAGCAACATGGGTCCGCTCGCTATAACCAACCTTATTGGTGTATTCTTCTATTTTTACAAGATTTCCGGAAGCTTCCAGATCTTTTACTATCAGATCTCGGACAGCAAAGCGGTCGAGACCGATATACATCTGAGCTTTTTCACTCAATGTGCCATCCGGGTTGAAAATATCAATGCTTTCCAGATTATACTTTTGCCCGATGAGGTAATCGTTCACATCATGAGCCGGAGTAATCTTAAGGCAACCTGTACCAAATTCGCGATCAACATATTCGTCGCTGATCATAGGAATGGAACGGCCAAGCAAAGGAACAATAACACGCTTACCTTCAAGATGTTTAAAGCGAACATCTTCAGGATGGTAACAAACGGCAGTATCACCTAAGATGGTTTCGGGACGTGTAGTGGCAATGGTAACCCATTCATCTTCTGATCCTTCAACTTTATACCGCAGGTAATACAATTTACTCTGAACTTCACGAAAAATAACTTCCTCGTCCGAAAGTGCTGTCAAAGCAGCCGGATCCCAGTTCACCATCCGGACTCCACGGTAAATCAATCCTTTGTTATACAAATCGATAAATACCTGAATTACCGACTCATAGCGTGGTTCGTCCATAGTAAAACAGGTGCGGTCCCAATCGCAGGAAGCGCCTAGTTTTTTGAGTTGTTCGAGAATAATGCCACCATGTTTTTCTTTCCATTCCCAGGCATGCTCTAAAAAGGATTCGCGTGTTAGATCAGATTTTTCAATTCCTTCCTCTTTAAGCTTAGCAACAACTTTTGCCTCGGTAGCTATGGATGCATGATCCGTTCCCGGTACCCAGCAGGCATTTTTTCCGGTCATACGGGCACGACGTATCAACACATCCTGAATGGTATTGTTTAACATATGACCCATATGCAACACACCGGTAACATTAGGGGGTGGAATTACAATGGTGTATGGTTCCCTGTCATCAGGAACAGAGCGGAAGTATTTATTTTCGAGCCAGAAGCTGTACCATTTATCTTCAATTAATCTGGGATCGTATTTGCTGGGGATTTCCATAAAAGTAACAGGTGATTTCGTTTTTGAGCGTGCAAAGGTAGACAAACCGGATGAAATTTTTAACTGGAAAGTTTGGTAAATTATGTTAACAGCTTTTTAATGGATTTATGCGCAATCAACTATTTATCATGATATTGCGGTAATAAGGCTGTAATGGCATTGTGCAGGTATTTCAAGAATTTTTATTTCTGAATGTATCGCGCTATATTCGGTTTTATAAAATTATTTCAGTTTGCTATTCGTTTGTGTATATTTGTTGAGATCAATCCTTATATTTTTTATTGATCCGGATTGTGATTTCATAACTAAAGTCCCTGAAAAAGAACTAACCTATTTTGTCCTGATGGAGCAGAAAAAAAAATTACACGAACGGGTTGTTCATTATTTTAAAGATAACCGTATCAGAAATACAGTTATCAAAGGTATTGCAGGGTATCTTGTTATCGTTCTGATTTTCGGGATAATTTTCTACCTTTTCGATAGTCTTTCAACAAACATCATGGACCCCAATAAGGAGGTTAGTTTGATCGATTATTTATATTTTAGCCTCGTCACATTTTCAACAATAGGCTATGGAGAGATCATCCCAACCGGACTTGCAGGGAAGGTTATTATTATGATTGAATCGTGTATCGGATTGGCTTACACTCCGTTCTTCGGAGGATACCTGGCTTATCTTTTTATCCAGCGGCCAAAGGATTTTTTTCTCACTGAAAATGTCTTTTTGCGACATCACAATGATAAAATTTATCTATCAGCACGTGTTGGTAACAGTGGCAAACCAATTGTTGACTGCGAAGCTTCAATCGCAATGTTTCTGATTGAAAACAATGTAAAAAAAACCTTGCTGAAAGAACATTTCTCACGTCCAATGGTCGAAATTTCGTGGTATATTAACCTAAGGCTTGATGATCCCGAAAATCCGATTCCTTTGCAGCATTTGCATACAGTACTTGCAAATCCTGAAAATTGCCTGATACGCATCACGTTTTCAGGACAGGATGCTGCTTCGGGTAACCTGGTTCATTTGTTCAAGTATTACAAGGCCCAGGATATCCGACGTGGCGGAAGTTTTCTGGATGTATATAAGTGGGAAGGAGTGGAAAGAATAATTATCAACTGGAATAATTTCAATAAAACAGCTGAGATCGACAAGGCACAAAATGAAGAAATAGACAGGTTGTTAAATTGTTAATAGGAAATGGGAAATAGAAAATGGGAAACAAAAAACAGGTAATGAAAAACAGGTAACAGAAAGTAGTTTATAGAAAATTTATAGTAAAGATATAGATCATGCATCACTAAAAAAGCATACATTCATTTAAGCCCTGAAAGGGCGCAATACATAAAAACCGGGGGTGCAGCCCTCGGTTAAAAGAAAAAAACAAGAAGATTCCAAAATATAAAACCACACTAAAAATCAGCCTGGTGTCAACAAGGATATGTCAATCTTTTCAATGGTAAAGACCTTACCGGCTGGACGGTTCATGGTACCGAAAAATGGTATGTTGAAAATGGCGAGCTTGTCTGCGAAAGTGGCCCGGATAAACAATACGGTTACCTATCAACGGATAAATCATATTATAATTTCGAACTCTCAGTTCAATTTAAGCTGGAAGCAAATGGCAACAGTGGAGTTTTCATCCGCTCTGGCATTGAGGGTACAAAAATCAGCGGATGGCAGGTTGAAGTAGCACCCCCTGATCAGCATACCGGAGGAATCTACGAATCGTACGGGCGTGGATGGCTAATACAACCTGAACAAGAGGATGAAAAAATGCTGAAAGCTGACGACTGGAATACCATGTTAATTAAGGTTCAGAAAGATGAAATAACTTCATGGCTCAACGGAAAGGAAATGATACACCTGAAAGATGAAAAAATAGGAGCCGGGAAAGGATTTATTGCATTACAGATACATGATGGTGGTGGAATTAAAGTGCGGTGGAAAAACATATTAATAAAGGAGTTAAAATAATTTTCAAAATTCTGTATATTTATGCAGCAATCCGGAATTTTTATTAGTTTCTCTTTGAACTTCAAATTACATACTTTCCGTATCACCTCATATAGCAAATGGTATTTCTTCTCTCATTGAAAACCACCATTTATCCCTGTGTTTAATTCTAAGATTTAACTTTTACTTAGTTGAAAGCATTAAGAGATTCACTGAATTCTTTATATCATAACACTTTGTGAAAATCTTTTAAATAAACTTAACTTGTTGTGCTATTGCGGATAACTCAATAAAATTTTCGAATATTTTCGATTGCGATCACTTTCAAAATAGTATCATCATGTAGGAATCCGATAACTACCTGAAAATTAAATTGTATATTTGCAGTTCAAAACGAATAAAAATGCATACTTCCAGCTCAATCCTTTCATTCCGGTTTTTCAAACATCTCCTTATTTCAGGTTGAGAATGGTAATTTATATCGTGTTTATGATAACCGTTCTCTGAAAAATCAGAGGACGTTTTTTTTGCATTAAAGTCAGTTGAAGCATTTAAGGTAAACAATTTATGAAGACAGAACGGCCACAAAAGCAAGGATTATACAGACCAGAGTTCGAACACGAGAATTGCGGAATTGGATTTGTAGCTCACCTCAAAGGGAATAAATCTCATTCCATTATAAGTAAGGGTCTTGAAATTCTTTGTAACATGACTCATCGTGGTGCTGAAGGCTCGGATAGCAAAACCGGTGATGGTGCAGGAGTGCTTATACAAATTCCTTACAGTTTTTACAATGATCTGGGCTATTCACTGCCTCCCGAAGGACAATTTGGAACAGGTCTTGTCTTTTTTCCTCAGAATCAATCAGATGCTGCCAAGTGCAAGGACATCATGGTCAAAATTATCAATGAGGAAGGTGTAAATCTGATCGCATTCCGTGATGTTCCTCGCGATAGCTCAGTTATAGGTCACATTTCCCGGGCAGCTGAACCTGATATCCAGCAAATACTTCTGGGTTCTGATCTTTCGCAGGAAGATTTTGAGCGTAAACTCTATATAGTAAGGAAGCGTATTGAGAACGCAGTACGTGAAACTAATCTGATACAAAAGAGCTTTTTCTACATCCCAAGTCTTTCAACCAAAGTACTCATATACAAAGGCATGCTTACTTCGCCTCAGTTGGGAGAGTATTTTCTCGATCTTACTGACGAACGAATGAAAAGTGCTATTGCACTTGTACATTCACGGTTTAGCACCAATACATTCCCAAGTTGGGATCTTGCACAGCCTTTCCGTATGTTGGGACATAATGGCGAGATAAATACAATAAAAGGTAACCGCTTCTGGATGGAAGCACGTGAATCTATTCTGAAATCAGATAAGCTGGGCGATCTTTCCCGTTTGTTTCCTGTTGTTCAACCTGGAATGAGTGATTCAGCCTCTCTCGACAATGTACTTGAGTTTCTTGTAATGAGTGGAAAGTCACTTCCATATGCTATTTCTATTCTTATTCCTGAATCTATAAATGTCAAAAATCCTATTCCATCCAAGCTGAGGGACTTTTATCATTATCATTCCTGTTTTATGGAACCATGGGACGGACCTGCATCACTCCTCCTTTCGGATGGACGTTACATTGGTGGAACACTCGACAGGAATGGTCTCCGTCCATCGAGATACGTAATTACAACCAATGATCTTATGGTAATGGGATCCGAAACCGGTGTACAGACATTTGCTCCTGAAGAAATCAGAGAAAAAGGGCGATTGAAACCCGGAAAAATGCTTTTGGTTGATACGCAGGAAGGCAAAATATTTTATGATGAAGAGCTAAAAGCCAAACTGGCCAACGAATTCCCTTACGGAGAATGGATCAAACAGAACATGGTCAATCTCGAAGAAATTGAAACAGGGCAACAGGTAAAGCCTGATATGGGTAATCAGTTTGACACCTATCTTACTTCTTTCAATTACTCATTAGAGGATACTGACGTTATTATTAAAGAAATGGCGGCCACTGGTAAAGAGCCTATCGGTTCAATGGGTAATGATGTTCCCGTTGCTGTGCTGTCGCGAAAGCCATACAGGTTATTCAACTATTTTAAACAGTTATTTGCACAAGTTACCAATCCACCAATCGATCCTATCAGGGAAGAATTGGTAATGACACTGGCCGGCTTCATAGGATCCTTGCAACAAAACCTTCTGGAAACTTCCCCCGATCACGTTAAAATGGTCCGTTTCCGGAATCCTGTTATTTCAAACACTTACTTCAATGTAGTAAAAAGCCTGAGATATAAAGGATTCTCATCAGCAAACCTGTTGCTGCATTTTGATGCAGGTAAAGGTGCAGATGGATTGCAATCAGCTGTTGAGCAGTTGTGCATTGATGCTGAAAGAGCTGTAGATGATGGGAAAAATTATATTATCCTTTCCGACCGCGATATTAATGAAAACACCGCGCCGATACCATCTTTGCTGGCAGTTTCTGCCGTTCACCATCATCTGATCAAGAAACGCAAACGTATGCAGATTGATATTGTGGTGGAATCTGCTGAACCTCGTGAAGTAATGCATTTTGCACTACTTTTCGGATATGGAGCCAGTATCATCAATCCTTACATGAGTTTTGCCGTAATTGATAAACTTGTTAAGGACAAAGCCATACAGCTCGATTATCAGAAAGCCGAAGAAAACTATGTACATGCAATCCATAAAGGCATACTTAAAATTATGTCGAAAATGGGAATTTGTACACTCAGGAGCTACCGTTCATCTCAGATTTTCGAAGCAGTTGGTGTTCATACGGATGTTATTGATAAATACTTTGCAGGAACTGTTTCCCGGATCGGTGGCATAGGAATGAGTGAGATAGCCGAAGAAGTTCTTATTCCGCACAGGAAAGCATTTATTAAAGAACAACAGCCGGAAGTACTTACCGAAGGAGTATTTTCGTATCGTAAATTAGGCGAACACCATGCCTGGAATCCGGAGAGCATCGCTTTACTCCAATGGAGCACCAGAACAGGTAATTATTCGAAATTT
>JAIFMH010000376.1 GCA_020048595.1 Bacteroidota bacterium
AATCATGATGGAGATTTCTTCAAGACCTTTACGGGCAGCCTGTATATCATTTTCAGTAGGCTGGTTTTCGATAAAGCAATCCAGTCCATACTGCTTCAGTGCTATTTCAGGGAAGCACTTCAAAGAATTTAGCTCAGAATAATGCATACCTTTTACGAACTGGGCAATAAAAACCATTTTCCCTGCTCCGGCGGCTCGTAATGCCAATCCCAAAGCAGCAGTGGTTTTACCTTTTCCGTTGCCGGTGTAAAGATGGATGTAGCCTTTCATTTTCTTATTTACTTTTAACTTTTAACAACCTCACATATTTTTTAACATAAAAATGTTCAGCATCTGCTTCAAAGCCATGTTCTTCCAAAATATGTTTCCAGTCGCGCCTGATGTAATCAAAAGCATACGGACATTCAATTTTCTTAAATATTAAACGGTGCAGTATTGGCATGGCATCCATATCGAACTCAGCAAAATCGAGAATTACAAATCTGCCACCCGGCTTGAGATGGTTTTTTGCATTTTCGATAATGGCATTTCGGACCTCGTGCGGAAAACCATGTATGACAAAGCTGATAAAGACAATATCCACTTTTTCATCTAACCTGAATGGCACATCTATCCTCATTCTTCGGAACGACACCCTGCTTTCGTCAGCAAAGCGGGATTCGAACTGTGTTTGCATTTCAGGCGAAAGGTCAATACCGGTAATCCTGCCCCTGTCATCAAGATTTTGAAGCATTAAAGCCGCATTTCTGCCTGTTCCGCATCCCAAATCGAGAATTGAATCCGCAGGATTGATCCCAATATCTTTTATGGCAGTATTAATAAATTTCCTGTAGAGTCCAAACGAAAGTGTATTCATCATCTGGTCGTAGTTGCGGGCTGTGAATTCAGACAATTCAACCCCCGATTCAGGATATATTTTAGTTTGTACCATGTTTCAGTTTTTTAAATGTGCGTACATAAAAAGTATTGCCGTTGTATTCGATATTTTTCAATAATCCTTTGTTGATCAGCATATTTAATGATGATTCAGGAACATTTGATTTTGCCAGAAGTTGCATAACAGCATCCATCCGCATAGGATGAACTGCCGTAATGCTTAAAATATCATCGGCAAATTTGCCTGTTGAAGCAAATTCATTCCCTTCATAGCCAGTAAGGAATTCTGCAGAAACACACAGATAGGAGAAAACCGCATAAGCCATGGCTAAGGCGGCCTCGTCGGCAGCATAAATGTTTGTAAAGGCTGTCGGACGTGTCGGGATTGAAATATAAGCCAGCTCAGGCCTGACTTTCTGCAGGTGTCGTGCAAGATTGGTGATTTCCTCTTCAGAATCATTGAGGCCTTTTATCAACATGGTTTCGGTAACCAATGTCCCCAAATATTTCTTTGAGAATGCCTCAAGAGAATCCAGAATTGAACCGAGATTTAACTCCCTGTACGGCTTATTGATCATTTTCCAGGTGGCTGGATTTACCGTATCAACTTTCAGCGAAACATAATCAGCATTCATCAAGTCAGCCTGAACATCAGTACAATTAATGAGCGATGCATTTGAAATAACAGCAACAGGGAAGCCAAATGATTTAAGTTTTACAATCAATTTGCCCAGGTTGATATCCAGTGTTGGCTCACCATCGGGAACAATAGTAATATAATCGGGTATTTCATTTGCGCCAAGCCTGTTAAGTTTCTTCTCAACCTGTGCAGCAAGAAAATCCGGCGAGTAAAATACCCGGCGCTCCACCTGCAGATTTACGGCCTTCCCCACCTGGCAATATGCACAGGAATATGAACAAACCTTGTGGGGAATGTTATTTATTCCAAGACTCCTGCCCAAACGGCGGGAGGGTACGGGACCAAATACCAGGTTTTCCATATTGTTAACTATTCAACTATAAAGGCATTTTCAGGGCATGCACGCATGCAAATCTTGCAATTCCGACAATTATCAATTTCTACAAATGCTTTTCCATCTGCCATTACGATGGTTCCTGTAGGGCAAATATCAATACATGCGCCACAGGCCGTGCATTTTTCGGCTACGACTTTTGGATACAGTATCTTTCTTTCAGCTACCACAGGATTTGCGACTGCTGCTGTTTGTTGCTCTTGTGCAGATTTATTCCCGGGAATATCACTCCGCACCAATGATATTTTACAATCGGGGCAAAATATTGATTTACAAGGAACTCCGGGCTGATGAGTTACTGAAAAACCACATTGCAGGCAGATGCAATACCCGCCCTCGCTTTTGCCATGCTGACCTCGTCCTGAGCCCTGTTGATTTCCTTTATTGTGATGATGACCATTCATTTCAGTTATACTTCTTTAAGGTTTCCACTCAGATAATTATTGTATGCCTGCCTGAGAGTCAAATTGTTTGCTTCGGCAAATATCCGCATCTTAATATGCTTGAGCGCTTTTGCCGCATTTTCGCCGGGGCCGTTTCCGGTAATAAGCACATCGGGATTGAGCTCGAATATTTTTTGAGCGGTTGCAGTTCCTGCGCCATGTGCGTCATTTTTTACTGCGCTGTTGTCAACAGTTGTTAACTCTTTACTTTCTTCATTGTAGATTACAATGTTTTCTGTTCTGCCGAAACGTGGGTCAATTAATGAATCCCAGGTTGTTCCTTCGGATGTAAATGCGATTTTCATATGTTTCTGTTTTTAGTGTTTATCAACTTGGTAAAAAGTGATTGTCAGAAGTTGGAAGTCTCGAGTCAAACTGACGACTTGTATTACCTCATTGTAGTCGAGCTTAGTTGGCTATGCTGCAAACGGGATAAATTTCCACAAGACGAATTATGGGGCTAAAGCCATCATCGAATTGATTATCAATATTCTCGGCCTGAAGGCCGGGGCAATAATTGCAATAATTTATCTCAATCGGGGTCTAAATCCATTTATTCGGCTCGTTTTCCATTAGTTATTTAAATTCCATATCAGTACTTTCTTCGATCTTCCGACTTTCGACTCCCGACTTACGACCTTTTAAAACCAGTCCCATTCGCTGCTAACCGGAACTAAGTTTCTTAACATTCTCCCAACTTTCCGTCAGCAGCTCATTTAGTTTTCCATGATCGTATTCCACCATGGTTTGTCCCAGCACCATTGCCCTTGTGAAGTTTTCATCATAAGGCAAATCGGTTAAATGAACGATATCATTCTCCGTTAAAAACTGCGCTATTTCGGCACATTTACCGGGATTAACATCAGCTTTGTTGATGATGCAGCCTGCTTTGATATTAAATTTTTTTACCAGTTCGTAAACGCGTTTCAAATCGTGAAGACCGGAAACCGAAGGTTCGGTTACCAGAACCACAAAATTTGCACCCGAAAGCGAAGAAACTACCGGGCAACCAATTCCGGGCGAACCATCAACCAGGATAAAACCTTTCCGTTCTTCCAGGGCTATCTCTTTGGCTTCGTTTTTAACTTTGGCGACCAGCTTGCCCGAATTATCGGCACCGATTCCCAAACGGGCATGTACCATAATGCTGCCGGTTTTTATCTTTGAAATAAACCACTTTCCGGCCAGGCGATTTTTGTTTACAATTGTTTTGGTCGGGCAAACCCGGGCGCAGTACCCGCAGCCTTCGCAGCTTATAGGATCAACAACATAAAGTTTCTTTTTTACTGAAATAGCATCAAAGCGGCAAATATCAACGCATTTCCCACAGCTGATACAGTTGCTTTGATCGATATAAGCTACTTCGCCACTGTAAAAATCGTCGGCGAAATTATAATCCGGTTGCATCAGCAAATGCATATCAGCTGCATCCACATCGCAATCGGCAACCACAACATCAGCCCCGCCCAACATGGCGAATGAAGCCGTAATTGATGTTTTACCCGTTCCGCCTTTGCCCGATATTACTACGATCTCTTTCATGCTCTTCCTCCTTTCGCTTCTTTGACACAATATTCCAGAATTTGGGATAATGATTTTTTAATTTCCGGAAAATCCTGGTACATCAATTTCCCTGACGAATACAGTTCCGCTATTTTACGATTGTTGGGTATTTTTGCCAATACAGGTATATTTTCCTCCCGGCAATACGTTATAACTTCATCATTTCCAATTCCATAACGATTTACCACCACGCCGAACGGTTTGTGAAGCGCACGCATGGTTTCAACCGCCAGGCTAAGATCATGCAGCCCGAAAGGAGTTGGCTCAGTGACCAGGATAACAAAATCAGCATCTTTGGTTGCTTCCATCACCGGGCAGGAAGTGCCTGGCGGTGAATCGAAAATGGCAATGCTGACATGGCCATATTTATGGGCAACGTATTTCTTTGTTTTTGATATTAATGGCACTGCCTGTTCCTCGCCAATATCAAGGCGGCCATCAACAAAATGGAGTTTGCCGGTTTGAAAATCCCTGAGCATCCCGGTTTTTTTTGGGATCATGGGCAAAGCAGCCGCAGGGCACAATTCGGAACAGGCATAGCAGCTATGGCACAATTCCGGAAAAACAAGGATGCTGGGCCCAAGTTGAATTACCGCGTGGTAATTGCAAACTTTTGTACAAATTCCGCACAACGTACATTTCTTTTCATCCCATTGAGGAATCATTTTAAAGATTGCCTCTTCATGAATGAGTTCACCTTTAAAAAACAAGCCAGAGTTAGGTTCTTCAACATCCAAATCAACCAATACAACTTCATGCTGCTCAGCAATATATGCTGCAAGATTAGTCGAAAGGGTTGTTTTACCTGTTCCTCCTTTGCCGCTGGCAATAGCTATTTTTAAAGGTTTAGGGTCAGTCATAATTTAATCTTGTGGTTTCATCGGTCAGTGTTGGCTGAATGGCGTCTTGCAAGGAAGTCGTATTCCAGGTACCGAGATTTTGATGGGTGAGGTAGTATTTTTGCGGAATCGGATGTGTCCCCAAAACTATTTTCATCCCATATTTCTCGGGGATAAATTTTGCAAAATGATCCATATACGGGCATGGCGGGTAACCAACCAAAAACCCGGTTGCGAAGTGAACATGGGTTACACCGTTTTTCTTCATCTCCTCGGGAGCGTATTCGATGTTGCCACCGGGGCACCCGCCGCAGGTTGTAAAAGCCGCAATTTCGGCATCCTGGTCTTTATACGCCGAAAAGGCTCCTTCGCGGCTGGCAAACGAACGAAAGCATTTGCCCCCGGCGCAGGTATGATATCGGTCGCAAATAATGACTCCTACTTTTATCTTTTCCATAATCAATGTTATTTAAAATATAGACTCACGTAAATGATTGATATTCCAAATGCTATCAATAGCACCTGGCTTATTGATGCTTTTAAAGATGTTTTACGGTGCATTTCAGGGATCAGATCAGCAAGGGCAATATACAGGAAACTGGAAGCCGAAAAGGCCAGTGCATAAGGAATCCATGAGCGAAGTGAATCGAGGGTGTAAAAAGCTGCTATCCCCGAAACCATTGCTGTGGCTCCGCTCAGCACATTATACCAGAACGCTTTACTTCGTGAAAAACCGCTTTTTATCAGGATTCCAAAATCACCTAATTCCTGTGGAATTTCGTGAAGCATAACTGAAAGGGTAACAAATATCCCTAACTCTGCAGATGTAAGAAATGCGGCTGCAATAACCACCCCGTCGATGGCATTGTGAAAAGCATCGCCGATCAGGATTATGGGTGCAGCGGCCGTCATATGCCGTTCGCAGTTTTTATTGCGGCAACTCCGCCAGAGAATTATTTTTTCGAGTACGAAGAAAAGCAGAATCCCAAACATGATGGATTGAAGAATCAGCCTGGGTTCCGACATACTAATTGCTTTTGGGATCATACCCAGAAAAGCAGCTCCTAACAGCGTTCCTCCGGCCAGGTACATAAGGTAGGTAGAAATCTTTTCGAGTTTCTCATTGCCCAGTATAAGCATTAAGCCTGCAAGAGCAACGCTCCCTACACTGCCTAAAAACAAAGCAATTATTACATAAGTTATTCCCATCTCAATTTTGTTTTATTCCGGATAGTGTTAACTGTCTGAAGAGTGAGGGTGAGCCTGCTGATTAATAATCCAGCGTAATAATGCGTCCTTTTGTAAAATTGAAGAACTTATCTTTTTGGGCAACCTGAACGCCTTCCATCAGATCTTCGGGTTTAAATCCGGCTACTGCCAAGCAAGTAGGACATGCATAAATACCGACGTTATTAGCAAGCAGATCTTTAATGTAAGCTTGTGCAGATGAAAAATCCGAAAAATTCAGATCCTTTGCACCTTTAACTAAAAGCTCCACGGCATGAATATCCAAATAGACAAGTACATCATGGTCTTCGGCCATTAAACTTGCCATTTTTAAAGGCATCAATACGCGGTGAGGATCGTTGTAACTCTCGGTGATATGGATAAAAACGCCATCCCTCACTGAATCAGAAACGGCTACGGTATTTGTTTCTGTGCCTGAAATTTCAACAGCTTTTGGCGGCTGGTTGCACGACACCATTATTAATCCACAAATGGCAAGAAGGGCTAAATTTTTCATAATGATTTGATTTTAGTGTTAAATAACTATGATTTAAACAGGTAATACAGATTCAATTTTCAATTAGTTTGGTTAAAAACCACAACACTTCCTTTTTTGACATTCAGGACTTCGCCTATCACATCGCATTTTACCATCAGCAGGAAAAACAAACGTGGATCATGCTCACTGATCAATCCTTCGAGGTTTCCCTGGCCTTTAGAAATGATCAAATCGGCTGAGTTATACACTTCAAGAAATTCGCTGCTACATTGGCTTAAAACCGTTGACGGGGCATCGTATCCATTCGAAATTACATCAGCAATCAGATCAATCCCGATTTCCCGGGTATCCTTCAGCGTTGCATCATTCAGCACCGGGGCGCCTCTTACAGCGTAAACCACATGCTTATGTGCAATAGTTTCGAGGAATAATTTGTCGAAAACAATCTCACCGGCATTATCGCCCAGGTATAAAATGTTTTTTGCTTCCTTAATTTTAAGCTTCAACAAGGCTGAATCATCGATTGCGAAATCAACAAGCAAGGCTTTCGTTATCGTTTCATGAACATCAAATTCCTGATCAGTGCCATAATCCATAATATTACCGGCAATGGCTAAGCGCAATGAAAGATTGAAAGGATTGTCCGAAGCCAACACTTTGGGCTTCCATTGCTTATACAATTTCAGAGCGATCTTATTACTCTGCTTCTTTTCTTTCAGATAAGGATCAGCTATTCCATTTATTTCCCTGAATTTATGCAGCAGCTCCCGCTGAATCAAGGGCGTAATTTTATCTTCGCCATTATCCATTAAACGATCAAAAAAAGCACAAAACTCCAAAGACTGGCAACCAGATAAAGGAAACTTTTTCAGAAGTTTGTCGTAGTTATTTGTAAAACAGGTTTTGCAACGCTCGTCCATTTTTAGTAAGTGATTTAGTTATGGTGATGATCATGGCCATCGGTTCCATGATTGCAATAATTGGCACTCAGTTGCAAATTGCCTGCAATAAAATCGGTAACCAGATCCTTTGCTGCTTTGGTAGGCGCTCCAACAAAAGCATTGATATTCTGCTCATTGAACAGTATAATTGCCTGTTGACCCATGCCACCGGCAATTACATCGGTAACACCAAACTGCGCAACCCAGCGTGGGTAAAGGCCCGGTACATGCTCTGGCGGTGTTACTTCTTTAACATTGGTAATTAATCCATCTTTAACTTCAACAATAGCAAATTGCTGGCAATGCCCGAAATGAGCACATAAAACTCCGTTTTCCAACGGAATGGCGATACATTTATTCATGATTTCTGTATTAATAAATTATGTAAAAAGGAGGGGCAGTTTACCCCTCCTGTGTTTTTTAGTTTCCACCTCTGTAACGGTTCTGACGTCCCAATCCCTGGCCCATTCCACCTCTTCCTCTTCCCGATCTCATTCCTCTTCCCATGCCCATGCCTCTTCCATAACCCATGCCTCTTCCTAAAAATTCTTCAGGAAGTTGAACTCCTGTTTTGCTTTCTGTTGTTTCTTCTGCGGTTGCTTTATTAGCAGCTTCCGTTTTTTGATTGTTAGCACCAAAATTGGTGCAACATCCCATGCGGCGTCCGGTCATAGGACCTTGTCCCATTGGACCTTTTTGATTTAATCCTGGCATAATTGCCTCCTTTTTAATGATTGTTAATACTATTTTAGACCGGGTTTTAACCGGTTTTCTTTTATCTTGTTCCAGATCCGTTCAGTTAGTCCGATGATTAATACTGCAACCAAACCAACTATTGCATTTTTAATTTTATCATCAGACTTTTCATTCACCGAAGGATTGCATTTTCCCATTCTTCTTCCGGTCATTGAGCCTCGACTTGCCGGACCGGTTTGATCATAACCTGGCATAATAACCTCCTTTTAGATTGTTAATTTACTTTTTCCCGCTTTTTAAGCGTTCACCCTTGCCGGTTCCCGGTTCTTCTGCTGATTCCGATTTACGCCTTAGCCCCATTCCCTTTCCAAGCTTCTGTAATTTTTCGGAATCGGAAAGATCACTGCATTTTCCTAATCTGCGGCCTGTACGGGAGCCTTTCCCATCCGGACCTGTTCCATCAAGTTTTGGCATGATTTGCTTTTTTTTAATGGTTCAACATGGCAATTATTTCACTGATTTTCTTTTCAGGATCTTTTATAACGATCATCTGTATTTTGAGGCTGTCGAGCAGGGATTTGATTTTCATCCCGAACTCACCCGAAACAATTTTATTTGCATTGCGCGAGGCAACCAGCTGCACTGCCGCCGGGCCTGCTCCCTCTTCAGCTTCTTTGTTTGGGTTGGGAATAAATTCCGTTGACTTGCTTTCGGTATCGAAAACCACAAAGTATGCACAGCGGCCAAACCGTGGATCGATAGTTGATTCAAGTGTATTTCCTGTTGATGTGATAGCTATTTTCATTTTGTAAGGATTTAGTAAACTTTAGTTGTAGTGCATTTATGTATTCCTTTTCTTTTCATTAAAGTATTGCACTTCGGACAAACATGCTGAACACAGGGCTTTCCTTTTTCATGCGAATGCTCAAATCCGCAATGTGGGCAAAGGCAAATGTCATCGTTGAGGGCGGGTTCAAATTCGCTGATTGTATTGTCATAATCGAATCCAATTACCTGCGGGCTGTTGCACAAAGGACAAGCGCTGATTTCTTTTTCACGTTCAGTATTGTTGAAAAAGCAGTCGCAGTTTTTACACCGGTACCAATCGCTGTCGAAGTAAACTTTTCCGCCTTCGATACTTATCTGCCTGCCTTCGACAAAGGCTTTGGCAATTTTTTGACGGGTAACGGAATAAATACGCGTAAAAGTTGGCCGCGAAACGCCCATTATTCCCGATGCCTGATGATGGTTATACATATCGTAATCGCATAACCTCAACGCTTCATATTCTTCATATAATAAAAATATGGGTTCAGAATTCTGCTTTGCGGCATCAGGGCCATAAGGCTTGAAACCTGCTATTACAGGCGGATTTAGAACTTTTCGAAGCCGTGTTATACGAGGTGACATAATCTATTTGAGCATTTGTTCACTGCAAAGATAGTGAACATATGCTCATTATTCAAAATTATTTATATATTTGCCGAAAATTATTTTTATGGACGAACGCATACGGAGATCAAAAACCACTCAAACCAGGATAATATTTCCAGAATCATTGAACGATCACGATACCTTATTTGGAGGCATTGCACTGAAATGGATGGACGAAGTTGCGTATATTACAGCCACCCGTTTTTTACGAAAGGAAACTGTTACTGTTGCTGTCGAAAGCATTAAGTTTTTACTGCCGGTAAACAAAGGCTCAATCATCGAAATAACCGGTAAAGTAACCGAAATGGGTAGTGTTAAGATAAAAGTACAGGTCTTGGGTATGGTTGAGGATAAGAATTCGGACAAGCAGGAAAAAGCCATTGAAGCGAATTTCTGGTTTGCGGCTATTGATGAGAACCAGAATCCCATCCGGATAACGTTATCGGAAAATCAGAATATTGAGAAAAATTGATTTCAGACGGTATGACTTTGAATTTTACGATACGGACTCGATATTACCGCTAAAATCAAACCCTGCAACATTCTTACTGCTACAAAGCGGACAACATTCCACTTCCTTTTCTTTCTCCGGATTATTGAAATCGCATTTGCAGTCAGCACAATGGTACCAAGTGCTGTCAAAATATATTTTTCCGCCTTCGATAGTTATCTGCCTGCCTTCAACAAAAGCACGGGCAATTTTCTGACGCGCTGCAGCATAAATCCGAGTAAAAGTTGGTCGCGAAACGCCCATTATCACTGACGCTTCATTATGAATCACCATATCAAAATCACATAAACGCAAAGCTTCATATTCTTCGAATAAAAGGAAAATGGGTTCCGGATTCAGATTAGCTATGCCTGGCCCAAAAGGCTTAAAACCTTTGATGATTGGTGGGTTCAGAACTTTACGCGGTCTTTTGATCCTTGGCGACATATGTTAAAACAGAATTAATCTGCGCCAAATGTACTGAACATATGTTCAGGCTGCAATAATTTATCAATTTTCCAGAGCCGCTCATACATCTAATCTTCTGTGATCCTGATGATTCGGAAGAAAAGATAGAAATGAAATAAGAGGCTTCGGATATCTATATTTGATTCCTCTAAATATTCCCGATTTCAACTTTTGAAAATCCGAATCAAGAAAGCAGATTCATTACAGGTTATTATAACAATGCAAGATTTACAAAATCAGGATTAATTTATAATACTTTTGTTGTTAATAGCTATAAATAGGATTCCGGAAATCGTGATAAAGTTTTACAAAATAATCCAAATACTAATCATACCTTTAAGAACTATAAAGTTTAAATCCGCTAAAAATCAGAAAATATGAATGATGGGAAAAAACATGGAGCCGCAACGGATCACCTGGCTAACGAACGCACATTTCTTGCCTGGATACGCACCGGCATTGGAATAATGGCATTCGGATTTGTTGTAGTGAAGTTTTCCTTATTTGTAAAACAGATCTCACTTTTTTTAGGCAACGAAACCATTATTCACCAACGAGGGTATTCCGCAGCTATGGGAATTGTTTTGGTGCTGGTAGGAACAATTACTTCTATTCTGGCTTACATTCGGTATAAACAAACCGAGAAACAATTAAATTCAGGGCAATACAAACATTCCTCTTTGCTGCTCACTATTCTTACGGCTTTCATTTTTTTAGTCAGTATATTCCTGGTCCTATATCTTGTACAAAGTATACAGTAAACAAAGTACTACTGAGCTTTTTCCTTAAAAACACTAAACTGTTCAAGCATAGTCAGGCTGCTGACCATACAATTATTCCAGAACTCTTCGAATCCCGGAACCCAGAAGGTGGGAATCATTCCATTTTCCAGTTGCGTATTTACTATGCTGTTAGCCAGCGCGAGCGACTTTTCGAGGTAAATCGGCTCTTTTGTTTTTTCATAAATTGAATAGAAGGTATTTATCATCTGTACGGCGCTGGCATCGATGGGCACATAACACATATATTGCTCCAATACGGCAGGCGTATGCCACCTTTCTGATGAATTTCCCCAGTTATCATTAATCCCCGGCTTTTCCCACACAACAAACTGATCTTCGCAAAAAGCGGTAAGCTCCTTCGCTAAAAGGATATAACTTTTATCCTTTTCCGAATTCCTCACCAGGTACTGCGCAAACCACGAAGCTTCGTATTTCGAAAGGTTGTGGTATGGCTTAGCAGCGGATACATCTTCAAACTGGCCTGTCCAGTTGTAGGTTTTCATCGGGTTGGCCCAAATCCAGGCAATGGCCGCATCAATCACTTTATGATAGGTGTCATATTGATACTTTTCGGTAAGAATGCTCAGAAAATTCACAATATTAATCGGGATGCAAAACTCTTGCGAAGCAGGCAATCCTGTATCCTTATAGATACGGATATACCAGGTTCCGGATGGCAGCTGTGTTTTTTTGTAGGTTTCAGCAATTTTTACTGCTGCGTCAAGGTATTTTTTGTCGCCTGTTTTTTCATACAAAGCAAGAAAACTTATTCCTGTTGATGCCGGTTCACTCAGTATTACTTCACCTTTATAATTCCCGGCATACATATTTGTGCCTTCATATACTTTGGGAAAAAACTCAAGCGGGCTGCCAGCCGGTTCGGCATTGGCAATTATATAATCGGCGGCTTTCATAGCAATTCGGATGGAAGTATCATTTCCGGGATAGTATTTGTTGTACAACAACATTGCATTTACAACGCTTCCGACTTCCAGGGCTGAATAGCAGTATAACTTATGACTTTCGTGATCCGGCTTGCCAGTTTTTAACCAATTCTGCATGTGAGGCTGATTGTACATGAAATGCAGCCCTTTTACCAAGGCAACTTTGTATGAATCTTTTGCCCCGGCATAAGGCGGACAAAATGCAGCTGTTTTAGTAAATAATCTGCTTCCGGCCAAAAGAACGTCTTTTTCGTCCGCACTTACAGCCTCCACTTTAAGATAGACTTCCCCGTTTGGGAGTTTATCCCAGATAGGAGTAAGCGCTTCGTAAGGAGAATCAGCCTTAAAAGTGTAATATTGATTGTTTACGAATGAAAATGCAGAGTACCGATAGTATTTGGGATGAGGAATTATCCAGCTGGTTTTATCATTTTGAAAGGACGGGGCATATTTAAACATAACGGCTTTTTCGTTCCAGAATGGCTGCTGGCTAACACTCCCCGGCCTGAGAGGCTTCATACTTTCCGCTTTGCTTAGATCACAGATTTGATTATAATAATCAAGGCTTTGAGCGGAAAGAGAAACTAAATTAACAAAGAAAAGAAAAGCGAAAAGTATTCTCATAGTCAAGTGATTAAGATTGTGATGTCCTTGCATGAATTATTAATGCAGACGGATTCGTTATTAAAATGATTTTAACAAATAAATAGATTGAAGGACAGGATCATAAGCTTAAACTGATTTCGGTAATCCAACATATTTGTCAATTTCAGCATATGCCTCATCTGCCGAAGTTGTATCAGCCTGAATAATGATCGGATCCTGAAGCATCCAGTTTTCAATTACCAGATCAACAAAACTTTTCCGAACCGTTATAACCAGGGGCATATCGCAATTGATAATCAGTTCATTCAGGCTTGATGCCCAACCCTGGCCCTGCAATTCCCACGCTCCGATTTCGTCAATAAGCATAATCTGAGAATCCCGGTTTCGTTGTACCGAAAGTGCATCGCGGCCAAAATCAATGGCTTCGGGAATAAAAAAATATCTCCCTACACGCGCCATTCCTTCTGTATCCCGGGTATGCGAAAGCAGCGTTTTCAGGCCAGTAGCAACATCAGTAATAGTATAGCCAGTTTTAATATCCTGTTCATAAATTGCAGCAGCAATTATTCCTCCTGTTTTAATTCCTGAATCTGTTAATCTTGACGAAATTGCTGAAATTAAAGTAGTTTTTCCACTGCCGA
>JAIFMH010000228.1 GCA_020048595.1 Bacteroidota bacterium
CGAAATGGATTTAAACCGGTTTCGCAGATTAAACCTGGACTGATTCAGAATATGAATATTCCTGTAGGCGAGCGTATTAAAATACTCATGGTTAATATGGAACGTTGCCGCTGGATTTCACCTGAAACGTTTAACGCCAAAGAATTCATTTTTGCAAATATCCCTTCCTACGAAATGACATTGATTCGTGATGGGAAAATAGTATTTGATTCCCCGGTGGTTGTGGGTGATAGTTCTACAAAAACAGTGATTTTTAGTGGAAAGATGAGCTATATTGTATTCAGCCCGTATTGGAACTTACCAAAATCAATCATTGAAAAGGAGGTCGTTCCGGGAATTGAGAAAAATAAAAACTACCTGGAAAATCATGACATGGAATGGAACAATGGCCAGGTCCGACAGAAACCAGGTAAAAACAATTCACTGGGATTGGTAAAGTTCATGTTCCCCAATTCGAATGATATATATTTTCACGATACACCATCCAGAAGTTCGTTCAAAAAAGAAAACCGTGCAATCAGCCATGGCTGCATCCGGGTCGAAAAAGCCAGGGAGTTAGCATTAACTATCCTTAAAGACGATGAAACCTGGACGCCGGAAAAAATTGATCAAGCAATGAATTCCGGCAAAGAAAGCATATGCACGCTTAAAAATAAAATACCTGTGCACATCGGGTATTTTACTGCCTGGATTGATGAGCAGGGTGAAATAAACTTTTATAAAGATGTTTATGAAAGGGATGAAAGATTGGCAGAATTGCTTTTTTACAAAGATTAACACAGGTTAAACCCAAATTACATACTTAGGAGACAAAGAGGTGTTATTGGCGTGATTTGGGTTAAATTAAAAGGGAAGCTGAAACGCTTCCTTTTTTGTGCGTTCTCTGGCTGTTCTGATGTAATTCTAATTAAAATTGTGAGCTATTAAATTTTTGCGTTTTCATGTGTTTATTTTTTAATTTTTGCGGGTCACATGGAACTCGCCCGGAATAATCATCCCTCTGTGAGACAATTTATTGCCATGGCTCGTTTCATCAGGTTAAATGCTGATTTTTCGCCTTTTTTTATTTTCGTCAGTTTTAGCGAAAAAGCAATGATTACTCCCGACTTCCGTCTTCCGTCTTCCGACTTCCGTCTTCCGACTCCCGCCTATCAGCAAATGTGTGAATCATGTAACCCTTTCTGAAAGTTATATAACATTTACCGGGATATCCGTATCTAACTTTGTACACACAACTTTGTAGGAATCTGAAACTGGCATTCGTTTAGAAATTGCCTTTGGAAAGTGAGCAAAAAGAAGCGATTAATTTTTTCATCTTAAAATACGGAAACCCCATGAAAAAGATTTTAGGTATAGCATTTATAGCAATACTCATCGGAGGATGTGCTTTAAACCTGGTAACAGGTCGCAAGCAATTAAGCTTAGTCCCCGAATCTGAGTTACAGGTTATGGCAATAGCCCAATACAATACATTTCTGAGTGAAAATAAGGTATTAAATTCATCCAACAGCCAAAATGCTGCCATGGTCGATCGTGTTGGGGCCCGGATTTCAGCTGCCATAAAAAAGTATTACGACAGCAAAGGGAAAACAGCAGTACTTGAAGGATATAAGTGGGAATTTAATACGGTTGAAAGCAAAGATGCCAATGCCTGGTGTATGCCGGGTGGAAAAGTAGTTGTTTATACCGGTTTATTACCATTAACCCAAACCGAAGCAGGATTAGCGATCGTAATGGGGCACGAAATTGCACATTCCGTCGCCAAACACGGCAGTGAGAGAATGAGCCAGGGCATTGTTCAGCAATTGGGAGGAGTGGCATTGCAGGTTGCATTGTCAAGTAAACCTCAGCAAACACAGGATCTGTTTATGACGTCGTATGGTATAGGAAGCCAGGTAGGCGCATTGTTGCCATGGTCGCGCCAGCAGGAAACGGAAGCGGATAAATATGGTTTGATATTTGCTGCTATGGCTGGTTACGACCCCCGTGAAGCAATTCCTTTCTGGGAACGAATGGCAGCAGCAGGTGGCGCAAAACCACCGGAATTCCTGAGCACACACCCTTCGGATGAAACCAGGATAAAAAAGCTGAATCAGCAAATGCCGGAAGCTCTTAAATATTATAAGGCCCGGTAAACATGTACGTTATTACAAACAAGGACGTAATGTATTTACTGTCCTTGACGAAATTAAAAAGTTGGGTGACGTTGTTCTGATAATACGGAACTTTATTTTAACTGTCGTTGGAGTTAAATAGTGAAAGTATACCACCAAAATATGCTGCGAAGATCATATGCCATGAAGGCTAGCAAAGCATGGGTGAGCAGCTGTGTAAATCCGGATTTTGTTTTTCATTATATATTTAGCATTATGACTTTTAGAAAATAAGGTGTGAATTTTGCAACTCATAAAGGTAATTGTGTAACGCTGCCTTGTTTTTAAGCAATCATCTTTGCATAATACATTTTTAGTATTCACTTAATTAAAAAAACATGTACACAACAAAAAACAAAAATGGTAAAAGCTTAATTATTACGAAGATACTGGGCGCAATATTCTTCAGCTTATCAGTATTACTCATTCCCGCCTGTAATAAAGATGAAAACAACCAGGCGCATCTCTCGGTCAGGATGACGGACGCTCCAGCTAACTATGATGCTGTTATGGTTGATATACAAGGCGTGGAAGTTCTTGGAAATGGAGGAACAGTTGTAATGCTTAATACAAACAAAGGCATATACAATCTATTTGATTTTACGAACGGAATGGATACACTGATCGCATCAGGAAACCTGGAAGCAGGTACAATTTCACAAATCCGTTTGATATTAGGAACCGAAAACTCGGTAATCGTTGACGGTGAAGTTCACCCGCTCAGCACACCAAGTGCTCAGCAGTCGGGATTGAAACTACAGATTCACCAAACATTCGAAGCGGGTGTTTCATATTACGTCCTGCTTGATTTTGATGCAAATCAATCAATTGTTTTGCAAGGCAACGGTGAATATCAGCTGAAACCTGTTATCAGAACTATAAATGCTGCTGTAAGCGGATCCATTAAAGGAAATATTTCGCCTATTAGTATGGGTACGATTATTACTGCTTCATCCAATGGTGTATCCTACTCAACTATAGCCAATTTAAATGGTTATTTTATGATTGCCGGGCTGCCAGCAGGAACTTACGATATCACTGTTACGCCTGTACTGCCTCTTCAACCTATTACCATTACGGGTAAAACTGTTGTTGTTGGAACATCGACGGACTTAGGAATAATAATTTTTTAAAGTATCCGAACCTATAACTTAGAGGCTGTTGCAATTAACAGCCTCTTTTTTCATGTCCTTGAATATGGTACAATGTGTGAATAATGTAATCCTTTCACTTTATTGTGTAATGCTTTCACTGCCAATAGTATTCACCTTTGCATTGTGAAAATAAATTCTCACTTGTCCCGCCAGTTGCGGGCTTTAAAACTAAGAAAAATGAATACTACCAAAGTAAAAGGAAACTGGATTGAGCAAAAAGGCAAGCTCAAACAAAAATTTGGATTTTTAACCGATAATGACCTGATGTTTGAAGAAGGTAAAAAAGAAGAAATGCTGGGGACACTTCAAATCAAACTCGGCTAAACCTTTAATTTACTAAATCATTAAACGGGACCTCCTTCCCCTACACCCAATTATAATAACCAATTCAAAACCATTAAAATGAAAAAAATATCCTATATAATCATAATTGCAACAGCACTTGCAGCTGGTAACATATTCATGGCTTGCCAGTCAACACCATCAACTCCCGAAGAAACTGCTGCCCAGGCAAAAGTGGATAGCGCCAAATCAGAACTTAAAGAAGCACAGAAAGAAGCAACTGCAGAAGAATGGGCAGCGTTTAAAATTGAGTCCGAAGAAAAAATCAGAATCAATGAACTTAGCATAGCTGATTTTAAAGACAGAATGAGCACCTCTGAAAGTCAGTTCGATGCGCTTTATGTTGAAAAGATTGATAAACTGGAGAAGCAAAATAAAAATTTGAAAGCCAAGATCGAGAATTATGAGAAACGAAAAAGCAACTGGGCTTCATTTAAAAGTGAATTTAATCACGATATGGAGGAACTTGGCAAAGCATTGAGTGATTTAACGGTCGACAATAAAAAATAAACATTTTCAGGTCAAATCCGGAAGTGAGCCAAAAGCCCGGTTATTTATTCTTCCTGATGCGATTTATACGGCTCTTATTAAACACCTGGACGTAAAACCCATCATACACAAAATGTGTGAATGATGTAACTTCTTTAACTAATTGTGTAATACAATAAGAGGTAAACAGAAAGACCTTTGTAGGGCAAAACAAATCTATACTTGTTCTGAAAAGGGGAGAATTGAAATTAAATTAAGAGAAATGGATACTACTGAAGAAACAGGGAACTGGAAGGAATGCAAAGGGCGGCTTAGTCAAAAATTTACATCATTAACAGAAAATAACATGATGATAGAGGAAGGTAAAACGGAGGAGGTGCTTGGCAAACTTGAAATGAAACTTGGCAAAACTAAAGATGAATTACGCAAGATTATTGACTCGTTCTAATCATTTGTGAAAAAAATCTCTAGTATAAATCCCCCCTGATTCAATAAAACATAAAAAAACATAAAATGAAAGTTACAACATTAAATACCAAAACAAAAAACATCTTTTTGGCAGTATTTACACTACTGTTAATGGTTTCTTTTACCTCATGTGTTACCAAAGCGGAGTTTGAAAAATCATCAGTCGTCCCGGCAGCACAGGGCATGGTAAAAGTAAAAAAAGACAATAATAAAAATTATGCCATTCAGATAAACATTTCAAACTTAGCTGAATCTGAGAGGCTTACACCATCCAAAAAAACGTATGTAGTCTGGTTGGTTTCTGACCAGAGTGAAACTAAAAACCTTGGACAATTTAATAGTTCTTCAAGTACGTTTTCAAATAATCTGAAGGCATCTTTTAAAACCGTGACATCCTATAGTCCAACTAAAATATTTATAACAGCCGAAGATGACGCAACTGAGCAGTATCCACGCGGAGAGGTTATATTATCAACAGATCGATTTTAAGCTACTTACGACTCAGTCCACTTTTCCCATAATTTCTTACTAAAAAAAATGTATGAAAAAATTACTATTCGTCCTGGTACTTCCTGTTATGATACTGGCTACCGGATGCAATCAAAAAAATGAAGAAATTGCCATGTTGAAGGCAAAAAACGACAGCCTGATATCCATCGGCTTTGTTAAAGACTCCACGGTTATTGACTTTGTTAATGCGTTTAACGATATTCAGTCGAACCTGGATTCAATTAAAATGCAGGAAAAAATCATTAATAAAACAGTTGACGGAAGCTCCGAAATTAAAACCAGGTCAAAAGACCAGATTAACAGCGACATCAACCTTATTTACAAGTTACAGCAGGATAACAGGGCAATGGTTGCATCATTGCGTGCGAAACTGAAAAAATCAGGTGTTCATTCAGTTCAGCTGGAAGAAATGGTTGGAAATCTCAACAAACAAATTGAAGAGAAAGACGTGCAGATTGCACAACTAAAAGAAGATCTTGCAAAAGTAAATGTGCAGGTAACTGATTTAACTACCAAAGTGGTTGATCTGAATACCAATGTTGATAACCTGAGTACACAAAATCTGGAAAGACAAAAGGTTATTGATGCTAAAACAGCCGAACTCAACACTGCTTATTATGTAGCGGGTACAAGTTCTTATCTGAAAGACAAGAAAATCATTACCAAAGAAGGTGGATTTATTGGTTTAGGAAAAACGAAAGAACTGGCTACCGAAATGAATAAAAGCAATTTCACCAAGGTAGACATTACTACTTTTAAAGGTGTTTCGATTATGAAGGATAAAATGACAATTTTAACTTCACATCCTAAAACATCGTATCGTCTTACCGGTAAAAACTTATCAGATAGTTTGGTTATCACAAATCCAAAAGAATTCTGGAGCTTGTCGAAAGTGCTTGTAATGAACGTTAAATAATACAATTACAGAAATAGTGAAGATCCGGCTCAAAAGGCCGGATTTTTTTTTGCCTTTTCAATAATTCAGATTCTCCCTTACGCTGGTTTATCTGCTCTGTTTCCTCATTTTTCCGGTTAATCCAAAACAAAAGTGC
>JAIFMH010000378.1 GCA_020048595.1 Bacteroidota bacterium
TCTTCCTTATCAAAATCATTGCCTGTAACAGCTTTGTAAATGGCAACATAATTATCAACATGACCGGGAACTTTACCTGGTTCGGCATGGGTATGGTTATCTTCGGGTTCCACATCATTCCAGGGCAATTTACACAATCCCTGTAACCCGAACCAGGTGCGGAACATCGGGAAATAATGCAATGCTTCAGCTTTTTTCTCAAAAGTAGGAATCTGGTTATTTACCATATCCATAAATATCAGCCAGGCTTCGTCGTGCTGCGGACCCTTATTGGTCATAGCATAACCGCCTTGCTGCGCAAGCGACTCCTTGGAAACATATTGTGAATACTCGAGGCCTTTGTTTTCCATACCTATATCCTGCATGAAACCTGCATCACCCCAGCCTTTAGCTGCAAACAATTCTTTCATTTTATGAACACCAAGTCCGGCAATTTTACCGAACCCTTCACCACGGGAAACCAGATGAAGGAGTTCCATGGCTGTATCGGCATTGCCAAAGTTCAGTTTCATTCCACCGGTACGTTCCTCATTTAAAATACCATTTTCGTAACATTCCATTAAGAATCCAAGAATAGTTCCCCATGAGATGGTACAAATACCGTATGTATCGCAGTAGAAATTCGATTCTATTGTAAAATCAGGATTAAAGATTCCCGCGATAGATCCCAGTGATGAAGTGGATTCATATTCGGGTCCGTCGACAATAACTTTTGATCCTTTATAAGGGCCGGAACGCAGTTCATAATTATCAACTCCTTTGGCACAGGCCATGTTACAACCTATCCAGCAGCCATCAGGCACACCTTGTGTGAAATACGATTTCCAAACATCGCCTGAAATCTTTACAGCATCAGGATGACTCCCGAATTTGAAATTATTAACCGGCAAAAGATCATAATCGTTCATTACCAATGTAAGGTGAGCTGTGCCTTTGCTGCGCATTTCGCATTGCTTGTCGTCGAGTTCGCGCATTTCACGGTTAAAGATTTTACCTCTTTCCATGATAGCCTGCAAGTCGATAACGCCATTGCGATTACCGGTAACACCTTTAGTATGAGCCACAACAGCTTTAATTCGTTTATCACGGAGAACCGTTCCAATTCCACCACGTCCGGCTTGTTTCAAACGCACCAGTTTACGTTTCGAATCAAAGAAACTGAAATTAAGCATACCGATAAGTGAGTTATCGGCCGCAGTACCAGCTGATACTACCGAAACATTCATGCGGTCTTTTTCAGTTGAGGCTAGTGTTTCGGTCAGATACTCGGCCATTAAATGACTGTCGTTACTTTCGTCGGCTGCTTCATAAATTTCAACTACTTCGCGGGTTTCGTCAATTAACACAATTACATCCCTATCAGATTTGCCTTGCAGTTCGAGTGAATCGAATCCGGCAAATTTCATGAAAGGGCCGAAAAATCCACCAACATTACTATCGACAGGGATGTCAGTTTGTGGTGAGATGGTAACAACCAGCGATTTCCCTGTACCTGAATACTGAGTAATGCCACAAATAGGGCCGGTATTGATAACAATTTCATTTTCCGGATCGTTCCATCTTGTATCAGGTTGGGTGGCATCCCACAGCAGTTTCAGCCCGAAGCCTTTTCCGCCGGTAAATTTTGCCTTCATTTGTGCTGATACAGGTTTTTCCTTGATCTCACCGCTGCCAACATTAACATATAGCGTGCGGTTGTTGTAGCCTTTTTCGATTGGGGCCCATGTATACTTGTACGAAAACAAGAGTTTGTGGGTGTTTTGAAAATTTTCTAAGCTCATATTCTGGGGTTTGTTTCTATCTGTTAATCGATTCACAAAAGTATAAAATGGGATTGATCTGCCAAGTAATTTGGTTGAAAATTACGATATGAAAATTTTCAGTAATCGGTTAGCGTTGAAACACCTGTTTTTGTTGTATATGTCAATGTATTTATAACAAAAAAATGGAATGAAATCAGAACTTAAACGGATGAAAATTTATTTGCAGCTATCAGATTTGATCAGAAACCACCAGAATAGTGCTCAGACAGTAAGCTAAACAGAATAGATATGAAGGTTTTGCTTCAGAGATATAAGATTATAAATCAAAATCCTGATAGGTGCTACTTGCAATCGAAATGCAATTCCATGACCTGGTAATTCGAATCGAATTGCGAATAACAAAATCTACTTCCCGGCTGCCATATTTCCGGTTCCAGTTTCACTTTTAATTTTAATAGCTGCAAAAAACTCCATTACAATACGCTCATGAAAAAAAGAATACAACCTTCGGTCGCGGAGCTTCGATTTGCATTTGTACCGCGTAAGCTGAGTGATTTCTGTAAATCCTTCAGGAGTAGAAGTTAAGGTAAACTTTTGCGTCCCTTTTGTACTGCCATGGTCCATATAGCAATATTCAATTTCCTTGCGGTCATGATCAAGTTTTGTTACTTCCATTGCAACAGCGAGGTTTTTTATACCGTTTAACACCCGCAGATTAAAGAACAAAATCTGACCTTCTTCAATACCATCATACGATTCATTCTGGTAAAGAAAATTATTGAATTTTTTGGAATATAATAATCCGAAAGTGACTATACGTCCGTCAAATTCCTCACTTGGCGACTGGTGAATCAGGTTATCCCAAACCACATCAATATCCTGCCTGATGAGCTGCGACTTATTAAACATTTTAAAAGTGCCTGAATCCGGAGAATTATAGCAAACAGGATTCATATCACCAAAAGTCCGTATACCAAAGTTCTTTTGCCGGGATATAAGTTTACGTACTTGCTTATTCTGTATCCGGCGAAAGTCAACGGAATCGATAGGTACCGGCTCGTAAACGGATGAAAATCCTGTAAAACAAACAGATAAAAAGATAAGTAGAAGCAGTAAATGCGAGTGATGCCTTGCCATTATTTGATTTTTTGATACAAAAGGAATTATGCCCGCTTTGCAGTGATCGGGTCAAAGTTAAAACATGAAATGCCGGAAGATTCTTTGTTTCAGAAAACAAATATAGGCAAGTGAATATTACTGACAAAATAATATTTTACACATAGTTTATTTCCAGCGTTTCAGATGTGAGAAATTGATTTAATTATGCATCAAACCGACCAAATGTTTTGCAATGATAAAGCAGGGCAATACTATACATGTATATTTAAAGCATACAACTGAAAGCGTTTGGCTTGCATCATTTACAGTATGCCATATAATGTAATATTTACATATGATGGAGTTATTTCAAGTAATATAGAAAAGAATAAATTTTTTATTGAATTGCAAGATCTGATATTATTTATAATAGCTTTGCAATTATGTTTTACGACTCCAAATGATGGAGATTGTGCTTCATTCACAGGATTGGTATTTGCGCCACATCTTCTAATATAAGGACTAAAACTCCGGAAAAATAATTTATTTCAATTCCTCAAATGATTGCCGCACGAATGACTTTACTTGCCCGCTCTGTAATATTGATTATACTGGTTGTGGTTTCAACAACAGCTATCGCACAAGCACCTTCTGATAATTATGACCCGGTATATGGTTTTGATCCTTTGTTATACAATGGCCGGATGTACTATTTTTATCCTCAACCGGGTACGGGAGGCAACCAATATTTACAAGATGAATTTGATACCCAGGGATCGATCACATTACGTGGTGTTACTTACACAAATCAGAACATAAACTATGATATTTACAATCAACAGCTTGTACTTAAATATAAAGATGCCATAGGATCGACAAAACTTATTGAGATTTCTCTTGCCTGGCTTGAATCTTTTACTTTAAACGGTTTCCCTTTCGAGTGTATAGACGAAGGCAACTCAAACAAGCGTATTTACCAGGTACTGGGCAGTGGAAGCAAAAAAATCCTGTATCATTATCAAAAGGATTTGTTGCTGCATTCCCAAACAATCTCCGGACTGTATTACTTTTCGAAAACGATCAGGGAAAAGTATGTTTATATTGATAACCGGAGTGTAAAATTTACAAATAACAACAGCTTCATTTCTGATTTCAGTCCGTCAGATCAGGTATTAATTAAGAAGTACCTCCGCAAACAAAATATTAATGTAAAAAAAGCGAACGATCTTATTCTTACCGATTTAATCAACTATTGCAAATCTCTTGACGGACAGTGAAAAACTTATTTATATCCTTTCTTCTCCTCCTGCTTTCGGTTACTTTATCTGCTCAGAAGCAAAGTACAGTAATTTCCTGCCATGTAAACGATGTTCCGTTCAGTGAGTTTTGCAGTCTGATTGCAAAACAAACTTCAGTGAAGGTTTTTTACCAGGAAAAATGGATCAATCAATTGAAAGTCACCCTTAATGCCGATAGCATAACACCTCTTTTGGCTATAACCCAGGTGTTGAAAGGAACAGGCCTCGAAGTATCGGTCTGGCACGGCAACCTTATGGTACTTCCAGGGGAGAAACTTATCCCCTCACTACCTTCCTATATAACAAATACAAATACTACCGCTAACACTGAAGGCGGTCCGGATGGGCTCACTGAAAGTGAAGAAAAGTATATCACCGGTCGTCAGCCTAATGCAACGCAAACCATTTTAATTGGACGTAAAGGAGCTTCCATAACAGGAACAAAAGCTAAATTGTCGGGTCGGATTATGGATGAAGAAACCGGGGAGCCTATCCTTTATGCCACAATTTTTATTGAAGAAACAAAAACCGGGGCGGTATCCGATGCCAATGGATTTGTTTCCATTTCGCTAAAGCCCGGAATGTATAATGTACAGGCCGAATACCAGGGTTACGCAAAGAAAAAGTATCAGTTTGATGTTTTATCAGATGGTAATTTTACTATTACCATGAAAAAATCTTTTATACAAATGCAGGAAGTGGTTGTTTACGGCGACCGCCAGATGAGTATGAAATTAAAAGATCCGGGACTTGAAAAACTATCGGTGAAAGCAATCCGGTCAATACCCATGATGCTTGGCGAAAGGGATATTTTGAAAGTATCGCAGATGCTGCCTGGGATTGTAAGCGTGGGCGAAGGATCAGCCGGAATAAATGTAAGAGGTGGCAGTTCTGACCAAAATGCGTTCTATCTCAACAAGATTCCTATTTACAACACATCGCATTTATTTGGATTCTTCCCGGCTTTTAATTCCGATATCATCAAGGATTTCTCTGTTTATAAAGGCCTGATCCCTGCAAAATATGGCGGGCGTTTATCATCCGTTTTTAATATCGTTTCCCGCCAGGGAAACAGAAAACGGTTCATGGCTCGCGGTGGAATAAGTCCTATCTCGGCAAACATTGTACTTGAAGGACCCATTAAAAAAGATGTCAGCTCAATACTAATAAGTGCCCGGTCGTCCTACTCCGATTGGATGCTGCAAAAAATAAAGGATCCTGTTATCAGGGCAAGTAATGCAGCATTCAGTGATTTTTCTGCTTCAGTAAATTATGATCTGAGTAAAACTCAAATTTCGGCATTTGCTTATTACAGCAAGGATAGATTTAAATTATCAGATATAAACGAGTATGAATATTCTAATGGCGGCGTTTCTTTAAATTTCAGTCATAATTACAGTTCTTCGCTGCATGCCGAATATGCCATTATCGGGTCAAAATATTCATTCACCACCATTGATAAACAGGAAGTTTCATCAGCCTATGCCCATACCTATAATATTGGACAGCTTGAAGCACGCGCTGATTTCGATCATGCAACCGGAGATAAAAATACGCTTGAATATGGCGCGGATATCATCTATTATGCTCTTGACAGAGGCACTATCAATCCGTATGGAGCGGCATCGTTACGACTACCGGTAAAACTGGGTGAGGAGCAAGCCTATGAAAGCTCGCTTTACATCTCCGACAATTACGATTTGCTCCCATGGCTGAACGTGAGCGCAGGGATCAGGTATTCTATGTTTACTCCTACCGGACCAAAAACGGTATATACCTATCGCCCTGATGCAGAAATGATTGCTGAAAACGTGACCGATTCCATTGTTTTTGGCAACAACAAGCCTATTAAATGGTATGGTTCTCCACAGATAAGAGCAGCCGTTAATATGGAAACTGACCCTAATGGTTCCATAAAAATCAGCTTCAGCCAGATGAGCCAGAACCTTTTCATGTTGAACAACACGATTTCAATTTCACCGAACACCCAATGGAAACTGGCCGATTATCACATTGCGCCATCCAACAGCAACCAACTATCGCTGGGTGTTTTCCGCACAACACGCAAAGGTTTCCTGGAATCTTCATTAGAAGTATTTTATAAATACACAACCGATTATCCTGAATTTAAGGATGGCGCTGACTTTTTAAATAATCCAAATCTCGAGACAGCAATTTTACAGGGAACACAAAAAGCTTATGGAATTGAGTTTTTCCTGAAACGCAGTTCAAAGAAACTTGAAGGGTGGTTATCCTATACCTATTCCCGCTCTATTGTTCAGGTTGACGGCGGAGAAGATTGGAACAGTATAAACGGTGGAATTAGTTATCCGGCAAATCATGATATTCCGCATTCGTTGAATTTAGTACTCAGTTATCACATTACAAGGCGACTCATCTTTTCATCCATAGTAACCTACCAAACCGGAAAACCTGTCACTTATCCGGTATCGGTATATTACATTGAGGGATTGCCATATCTCGATTATTCAGCGCGAAATGCGTACAGGATACCTGACTATTTCCGTACCGACGCCTCTTTAACCATCGAAGGCAACCTGAAGAAACGTAAATTACTGCACTCATCCATTATTCTGAGTGCATACAATGTAACAGGTCGTCAAAATCCTTACACTGTATTTTTCAAGACTGACAACGGGAACATCTACAGCTATCAATACTCAGTAATAGGAGTACCAATTTTTACAATAACATGGCTCTTTAAACTTGGGAACTATGCTACTGATTAGACTTACACTCATATTCTTGCTTTTACCGCTGATATTTACAGCTTGTATTAAGTCGTATCAGCCTGAAATTACCGGCAGTGATGTAAGTAAATATGTGGTTTCGGGACAGATAACTAACCTTAACAGCATTCAAACCGTTACCATTTCAATGACTTCATCAATCAATGAACTTGAGGCAATACCTGTTACCGGATGTACTGTGATTATATCAGATGATCAGGGACACGAATTCCCGATGATTTATTCAGAAAATGGAAATTACACCGGCCAGATTGATCAACAATATCTTATCCCCGGAAATTCATTTAAAGTTGACATTCTCACTTCGGATGGAGATAAAATTGTTTCTGATTATGACCATCTTAGTTCCAGCCCGGCAATCGATTCCATATATTTCATCAGAAAAGACCTGTCCACCGCTGATCCTTCGAAACCATTAAAAGGGATTCAGTTCTATATTGATCTTAAAGGTGATGTAACTGATAGTAAATTTTACAGGTTCGAAGTGTTTGAAACATGGGAATATCACTCTGAATACCCTGTGGAATGGTTTTTTGCAGGAAAAATACAGCGTGCTCAACCAGCCGATTATTCCCTCAGCATCTGTTGGTCAACCTTCCGGATTAATAACATCTATGCACTTACAACTGGAAAACTTTCGGAGAACAAATACAAGTTGTTCCCTCTCAACTTTGTGGATAACAGGACTGACAGGCTGGTGTATGGTTACAGTTTGTTGGTAAACCAATACTCATTGAGTGAAGATGCTTATATTTACTGGAATCAGTTACGTATTAACAGCACCAGCCAAGGCGGATTGTACGAAAGGCAACCCTTAGCGGTAAAAGGAAACCTGCGTAACCTCACACATCCGGATCAGGAAGTCCTGGGATTTTTCGGTGTATCATCAGTTACAACTAAAAGAATTTTTGTACGAAATGTTGAAAATCTGGAGATGGAAAATACATCCCGCTGTGCAGAGCGCCCTCTGTTGAATCCTCAATTTCAGCTCTATAATTTAGATGCAAGCTTTTATCCCGTTTATTTAAAAGAGGACTCAGCCTACAATCCAACAATAATATTGGACAAAGGATGTGTTGATTGCCGGGCTTATAATGGAACAACAGTAAAACCTGATTTTTGGCCATGGTGAAATGAAGTATAAATCGTTTTCCTGCGCAGGAATTACAAATAAAACAGACTCAGATTCTTAAATCGGAATCTCAATTTTAAATTAACCAGGCTGATTTTAGCTGAAAATTATGAATAAGATTAAACTTGTATTTTTATTTTGGGTAACAGTCTTGATGATGACCTCCTGTTTCAAGGTATACGAACCAGAAATTGAAGGCAGTGACTTCAACAAACTTGTAGTTTCGGGCCAGGTTACCGACTTTGACGGAAATCAGACAATTACGATTTCAAAATCTTCATCAATAAATGTTCAGGAAGAGATTCCTGTTACCGGATGCACTGTTACCGTATTTGACGATAAAGGCAATCAATTCCCTATGATTGATTCAAGTTCAGGCGGAAAGTATCGTGGCAGAATTGATGCCGGATATTTTACTACCGGCAGTTCCTTCAAAGTTGAAATTATAACACCCGCAGGAGATAAAATTATTTCTGATTTCGACCAGTTTAATGCTTGTCCGGAAATAGACTCTGTTTATTATCTGAGAAAAGATCTGCCTACAAATGATCCGGAACAATTTACGGAAGGGATACAGTTTTATATTGATCTGAACGGGGATAACTCTGATGGCAAATATTACAGATTTGAAGCAATTGAAACCTGGGAATACCATGCGCTGTATCCGATTGAATGGCTTTATAACGGATCAAAAGTTGTACAAATGTTTCCTCCTGATTTTTCAAAATATACCTGCTGGGCAACATTACCGGTTAAAAATATTTTTACGCTTTCAACTGAAAAACTTGCTGAGAATAAATACCAGCAACTTCCGCTTCATTTCGTTGATAATACTACTTCAAGGTTGCTTTATGGCTACAGCTTACTTTTAAAACAACATGCAATAAGTGAAACCGCACATAAATACTGGAGCCAGCTAAGTACTATCAGTGCTGAGGAAGGTGGACTTTATAACAGTCAGCCTCAGTCAATAAAAGGCAACCTGTATAATGTTACACACCCGGATGAAGTTGTACTTGGCTTTTTTGGAGTATCATCTGTTACATCCAAACGTATCTTCATTCACAACGTTGAAGACCTTGAAGTTGAATATCAGGTGCCTTGTAATCCTATCCCATTAGGTAAATGGGGCTTTGCGTCCTTTGTTCATTTGCCAAAACCACTGTACCTTGTTGGCGACTCACAAGGATGGCAGCCTTTCATTATGAATGCAGAATGTGTAGATTGTACCGCTACAAAGGGAGTTACTAAAAAACCTTATTTTTGGCCAAACTAATATGAAAATATTCATCCATTATCTTTTAGTAATCTTACTTTCTTTGATAGTAAGACCTGCTGCAGCAACACAACTGTATCCTTTTTCAGGCAATACTGCTGAAAAGGTTGTGTTAAGTACCGATCGATCCATATATATTGCAGGTGAACAGATTCAATTTTCGGCTACTTTATTTAACAGCGAAGCTGAAAATATTGCTGCGCTTAGTAAAATAATGTATTGTGAACTCATCACTCCGAACGGGAAAGTAATTGCCAATAACAAATTCTCAATCAGCAATTCAATTTCTTCAGGCTGTATAAATATTCCAATTGAAATATTTACCGGAACATATTACATAAGGGCATATACAAAACGTATGCGTGAATACGGTCCTTTATCATATGAATACAGACAAATAAGGCTAATAAATCCTAACCGACCCGATGTTTTATCAGCTGAAAACAATCAAACCTTACCTGTTCAGCAATTTACCCAGGTACAACCTGAAGGAATGGATAATTTGCTTTCTGTATTTCTGGATAAAGCAGTTTATACTCCCCGCGATACTATCAATTTCGCATATGAACAAATAAATGGTTCAAAAGTGAGTATCAAAAGTATGTGTATATCAGTTATACCTGAAAACGCTAAATCTTTGTTGTCCAAAAATCTTACGCCAGAAGAAAAAGTGAAATTTATTCCGGGGTTTTATCCGGAAACACGCGGACTTTCGTTGTCAGGCAGACTTACAGAAGCATCATCAACAATTCCGGTAATTGATAAAAAAGTTAATTTGTCAATCATTGGCGAAGGGCGCGATTTTATGGCTGTAAGAACTGACAGCAGCGGATATTTTTACTTTGCGTTACCAGATTATTTGGGATCGAGAGACTTATTTTTATGCGCTGAAAAAACACCTTCACAGGTTGTAAAAATATGGGTTGACAATGATTTTTGTACCACTCCAATCCATTTGCCATCGCCGGTATTCGCATTATCTGATAAGGAAAGGCAATTGGTGCGTGACATGGCCCAAAATGTGCAGATTAACTCCTATTTCCAGCCTGCTGTGCTTATTGACAGCCTTGGCCCGTTAAAAGATACCAATGCGTTTTACGGCAAGCCCACTACAATTCTGTATATTGAAAAATATATTATGCTGCCTACGCTCGATGAATATTTTAATGAATTGCCCAGCCAGGTAAAAGTCCGCAAGCGAAAAGGCGAATCTTATTTTGCTGTGCAAGGTTCAGCCAATATCAGGTTTTATGATCCACTTGTATTGGTCGATTGGGTTGCGGTTGACGAACCTTCAAAAATACTGGCCGCTACGCCACAGAATTTCTCACGAATTGAAGTTGTTAACGAGGATTATTTAAAAGGCGGGCAAATTTATGGAGGTATAATCAGTTTCATTTCAAAGAAAGGTGATTTTGCAGGAATCGATCTGCCGTCAGCCGGCATTTTTGTTAATTACCGTTTCCTTGCTGAAAACCAATGCACCGAAAACATCAATGTTTCCAATGCCACTCATCCGGATTCACGAAATACAATTCTGTGGAAACCTGGTGTAAACATCCAAATAGGCAAGCCTGAAAAATTAATATTTACAGCGCCTGACACACCAGGAAAATATTCAGTAGTTATGGAAGGAAGTACAGTAAATGGAGAATTATTCTCAATTACAAGCCCTTTTGAAGTTAACAATTGATAACAGAGATTATCGCTGGTTGTTTTGAGGTAGTTATCATTGGACTAAAAATGTACATTTACTAATCCTAAGACTTAACAATCGCTTAATGGCTTAAACTTCCCTCAAATGCTTTTCTCAAGATAAAGATTTGTCGCGTATTTATATTTATTGATACATTTGGCAGGAATACATTATTCTATTTATTGGTTGCCTGACTCTCTTATTCCATACATAATCTAAGTTAACTCACTCTCTATAAAACCGTTGATATGAAAATAACATTTACTAAATTGCAGGTAATTATCGTATTTCTTATTGCGAATCTGTGTAACTCATCATTTGTTTTTTCGCAATCATTAACTTCAGTTGAAAAATCCACGGTGCAAAAAATAGTTATTCTGCTAACAGATACTGATGGTGATGGTGTTTCTGACGAAAATGATAATTGCCCGAATACATTTAATCCGACACAAGTAGATTCAGATGCAGATATGATAGGTGATGCATGCGATCATTGCCCGAATGTTGCAAATCCTGATCAATTGGATTCGGATAATGATATGATAGGTGATGCATGCGATAATTGCCCCAATGTTGCAAATCCTGATCAATCGGACTCTGATAATGATATGATTGGTAATGTTTGCGATAATTGCCCGAATGTTGCAAATCCTGATCAAATGGATTCCGATGGAGATAGGATCGGGAATGTATGTGATAATTGCACGAATGTTGCAAATCCTGATCAATTAGATTCGGATATTGACATGATAGGTGATGTTTGTGATAATTGCCCGAATGCTGCAAATCCTGATCAATCTGACTCAGATATCAATGGAATTGGCAATGCGTGTGAAACTGTTGGAATTGACAATCTCTCAGATGCAAACTCATTTTTAGTTTACCTCGATCCGCATTCAAATACGCTTATTGTGAATGGAAAGGGAATCAGTAATATCGAAGTTTATACTGTTTCGGGCGAAATTGTTGTTAAAAAACATTCAAATTCAAACAGAACTTCAATAGACTTATCCAACAACGCTCCTGGTATTTATTTTGTTAAAACAACTACAAAATCGAAAATAACAGTGAAAAAGATCCTGCTGACATCCAAATAGAGTGTCGGAACTTCAGGTATATTAAATAGTAACTTAGCGATTCCCAAATCTGAAGCAACTTTTTATTTACCAAACTGTATAATTCCAAAAAGTTTATTTGGCATTTACTCTGTTTAGCGCATCTTGCTTAAGTTTCTCTGCTTCGGCGCGGGCTTTGTTTAAAATGGCGTCGGATTGTTTCTGCGCTTCGGCAATAACTTTTGCAGCCTGAACATCACCTTCCTTCTTGATTTTTTCAGCACCTTTTTTAGCTACCAACTCAGCAATTGAACCATTCTTCTTCCCTTCGGCAATCAATCTTTTTCCGGATGAATCAGCAGCGAAACGAACTTCATCAGCAGCCTTGTTTGCAGAAACCATAAGCTTCTGGCTTTGCTTCTCAGCTTCAGCTATAAGTTTGGCAGCTTCGGCATCGGCCTGGGCTATCAATGTGCTGGCTTCCTCTTTAACTTTTGCAACAACTTCTTCCTTTTTCTTTTCAATCTCTTCAATGGCTTGTTTTTTCATATCTTCAGCCAAACCAGCCATAGCTGATTTTATTCCGGTTGTAATTTTAGGATCGGTAGCTGTACCACCAATAAGTATGGTAATTGGAACAATATCTCCCAGATTTACATTCACACCTTTTTTTGATGCATCTTTCACCAATCCATCCAAAACACTGTTAGCTTTAGCGCCAAATTCGGCCCGTGGGATATCAAGTATAAGAATAAAATTCAACACCTGGTCGAGGCCGGTAGTTCCCGAAATATTAGCTTTGTACGAGCCCAGCTTGAAATCCATTGGTTTCACAGTGGCTTTTCCTTCTACAACATCGAATGAGAGATTGATATTTTCGAGCGATGGATTTCTAAGTTTTTCAATTTTCAGAATATCAGCAATTTTGCCAAAAGTGTTGAGATTAACCAATCCAAGTGCATCCGAAAGAACCAGTCCATATGCCGAAACGGACGTAAGCTCGGGCATCATATCTTTTTTAAGCGCTCCCTTAAATTTCAGATTCGTGCTGATATCTCCATTAAGTTTATTAGCAATAGG
Organism: Bacteroidota bacterium; assembly: GCA_020048595.1. Lineage (GTDB taxonomy): Bacteria > Bacteroidota > Bacteroidia > Bacteroidales > UBA4417 > UBA4417. Next base: position 13,170 of record JAIFMH010000378.1, read on the forward strand.
CGCAAATTTCTGAATAGAAGTAAATGCATTGAAAGTCTGTTTCACATCCATATTTTTTACCTGTAAATCCATATCAACCAATGGCTTGCCAGGATTAAATGTACTGTACGAGCCTTTTAGAGCCATGGAACCTCCAAGCATGCTCAGCTTTAATCCTTCGAGCAGCAATGTGTGATCTTTCACTTTTACTATGCCTGCAACATCACTCATATCATACGTATCGTAAACCAGTCTTTTAAATGATGTATTAAGAGTGATATCCATATTCCCGGGAATTTCGACAACAGTAAGAGCTGCAGTATCTTTAACAGCTTCAGGCGAAGCAGTTCCTGCCATCAGACTATTAATATCCATAAAACTGGACGTTGTTGTAAGCGATCCCTTCAACATTGCGTTTTTCTTCATAATATAAGGGATGTAATTCTCAATCTTACCATCAGCCGCCAGGTCGCTTTTCCCAATCCTCATAGCCAGCCCCGACAGCTGAGCGTAAGCCGGAGTAAAATCCATCCGGGCTTTGCTGATAACAACAGGCTGCGGCACTTCTACGCCTTCATACACAAAATTATCGACAGTTGCATAGCCGGAAGCCTTAAACTGATCATACGCCCCTTTTTCGATGGCTGAAATTTTTCCATTGAAAGCCATATCCGCGTTTACAATACCTGATACTTTGGTTTTATCTCCTAATGGATACACTTTCGACACATTTTGAAGATTTACTTTTCCCTTTACCGTTGCATTAATATCCGGATCTGAAACAGGCGTGCGAAGAGCAAGTGTAATATCAACAGGACTCTGCATTATGCTCAGGTGCATTCGGGGAACATCAACAGTAGTATGATCCATTACTCCGTCAGGATTAGCAATTTTTGCCTGCAGATTTACATCCGACACCTTTCCCGGCAGACCCGGATAGCTGAACATTCCATCAGCTACCTTCAGGTTAATAGCAAAGGCCGGTATTGATACATCGTTGTACAAACCCTTTACAAATCCATCGAAAGCCATGGTTCCTGATGTTTCTACATTATCAAAATCCTTGGAATAAATGGCAGGGATAAGCGACAGAAATGCTTTGAAGGTATTTTCCTTTGCAGCAAATTTGATATCCATTTTATACCCTTCGTCGGGCATAGCAAAAAATCCGTCAGCTGTAATATTCAGATCATTCAGCCTCATAACTCCATCTTTAAAGGTAAATGTCCAGGTGGAAAGGTCAGCATTTAACAATGTGGTTACTTCGCCATTTGATTTGCTCATGTAACGGATTCCATCGTAATCGTAAGTTATATCCCTGATCACTGCCTGAATATCCAGCGAAGTAATATCAGCCGTCATATCGCCGCTCAAAGTTCCTGTTAATCCATCGAATGCAAGCATGGTAGGAATTTCGGCATCATCATATACAATACGCGCATCATTGATACTTACTTTATTCAGATAGACTCTAAAAGCCGATGGTTCAGTAACCGTATCGGCAGCCCCGGTTTCTTTCATGATATCCCAATTGACTTTTCCATTGGCTAAAACCTTAAAAAGAAGTCGGGGTGAGTTTAATCCTATCTGTTTAACTTTATATTCATTTCCACCAAATACACTGGCCAGATCTAGAGTAAGTGACAATGCTGGTATCGAAGCCAGGGTATCTTTTTCAAAATCGCCAGAGCCTCTGACAATAAGGCCCTTAACATTTACAGTAAGATCAGGAAAATGACGAAACAAGGTTACTCCTACCCCATCGAAAGTCACCACAGCATTCAGGTTCTTGTTTATTTCGGACTGAACCGCTTCTTGAATTTTGCCTTTAAAAACAAATGGTAACGCAATAATTATCAATACCAGAATGCCAATTACGATGGCTGAAATTTTCAATGCTTTCTTCATCTGAACAGAGAGAGTTAATATACAAACTTAACGTAAAATTGCGGTTTTTATTCTACAACCGTGACGACCGGTTTCGAAGTAAATGATCAGCTATGACCAGTGCAGCCATGGCTTCTACAATGGGAACTGCGCGGGGAACAACCACAACATCATGCCTTCCTTTGGCAGCCAGCACAATATTTTCGCCCTTGTTATTAACCGAAGGCTGTGATTGCAGAATAGTTGCTATCGGTTTAAATGCTACCTTGAAAACGATATCGCTTCCGTTACTGATCCCGCCCTGGATTCCGCCTGAATGGTTGGTTGCAGTTTTTATTCCGCCTTCGCCATTGGAAACAAAAATATCGTTATGCGTAGAACCTCGCATGGAAGGTGCATTAAAACCTTCGCCGTATTCAAATCCTTTCGCAGTATTAATACTCATGGCAGCTTTGGCAAGATCGGCCTGGAGTTTATCAAATACCGGCTCACCCAATCCCGGAGGAACACCGTTAATAATGCAGGTGATTGTACCACCGGTTGTATCACCTTCCAGTTTGAGTTTTGTGATGAGTTCAATCATTTTATCCGATGCTTCAGTATCAGGACAACGGACCGGACTATTTTCAATTTCATCAAGCTGATCAATTGTGAAGTCGCGGCTTGCATTCACTTCACCGATGCTGCTTACATACGCTTTAACCTGGATACCTGAATTTTGGAGCAGGAGTTTTGCAACAGCACCACCGGCAACGCGCGAAAGCGTTTCGCGGGCCGAAGAGCGGCCACCTCCGCGATAATCGCGGAATCCGTATTTGCTGTCGTATGTATAATCAGCATGCGAAGGACGGTATGCATCTTTCAGGTGATCATAATCAAAACTATGATGATCTTTATTCCTGATTTCAAAAGCAATAGGCGATCCGGTTGACCTGCCTTCGAAAACTCCTGAGAGTATCTCAATCGTATCACTTTCATCGCGGGGAGAAGTCATGGCTGACTGCCCGGGCCGACGGCGATTGAGTTCATTTTGAATAAATTCCAGATCGATTACCAGCCCTGCAGGGCATCCATCAATAATACCGCCAAGGGCGATTCCGTGCGACTCACCAAAAGTGGTAAGCCTGAATATGGTTCCGAATGTGTTTGCTGACATTGTACAAAGGTAAGTATAATATAGAATCACAGAATAAAGATCCAAATGATGATTCTGATATTTTAACTATTAAACCAACTTACTTCAGGAAAAATGGCGCTAAAAAAAGCCCCTTCCGGGGCTTTTCAAATTTTATTGTTGATCTTTTGCAACGTTTCTGAGGATTTTCGCTTTTGCTTCGAGCGAAGCAAGCTCCTCTTTGGCCCGCGCAATCTTGGCTTCAAATTCAGCCTTTAGAAGGTTGGCTTGCTTTGATTTTGCAAAGAATCCGATATTGTTTTCCCAAAGCAGAATTTCTTCCTTCAGACTATCAATTTTGAACTGAAGTCCATTGCGCTCGCGGTTAATTATCCGGCCGGCATCCGGTTGGTCTTTTACATTTTCGTAACGCGAACGATAATTCATCTGGCTGGCTTCCTGCGAATCCACCTTCAGTTTATCATAAATTTTGTTTACGGCAGCTTTAAATTCAGCCTGAATACGGTCCTTTTCTTTAATAGGAACATGGCCGGTATCCATCCATTGACGCTGCAGTTCTTTCACTTTTGACAAACTCTCCTGGCGATTTTCGCTGTATTCGAAAGCATTCAGCTTGCTGATGATATCAAGTTTTATCTGTAGATTTCCACCTTCACTCGCCTGTAATCCTTTGAAATATTCATTCTTGGTGTTAAAGAATTCATCACAGGCGATACGGAAGCGTTTCCAGATTTTCTCACTGTGTTTACGAGGTACAGGGCCAATTTTTTTCCATTCATCCTGTAACTTAATAAGTTCGCGTGATGAATTCTTCCAGTCATTGCTAAGCTTATGTGATTCAGCCTGGAGGCAGAGTTCTACTTTCAGATTATAATTGTTGAGCTGCTGATCTTTCAGTTTACTGAAATACTCCTTTTTGTTTGAAAAATAAAGATCAAGCTGGGCTTTGAAACGATTCCAGATTTCGTTGTTGACTTTTTGCGGAGCTTGTCCAACAGATTTCCACAACTTAAGTAATTCATTTACCTGGTTTGTGCTGTCCTGCCATTGCTTGATAGAGTTAAACTCGGTAGCAACAAGTTGTTCCGCTTTTTCACAAAGCAATACTTTGGCAGCCAGATTTGCTTCAAGATCGCCTTGTATTTGTTTGTAGAATTCGTGGCGACGGTCGTTAATTTTTTCAGTAGCCGTTTTAAAACGATCCCAAACTTCTTCGCGTTTATCCTGCGCTACCGGACCAACCTCTTTCCACTCTTCGTGAAGTTCCTGTAAGCGCTTGAATGATTGCGTAATAGAAGGCTCCAGAACAAGTTCCTCGGCTTTTTCGCACAATTCAATTTTACGCTCCAGGTTTTTGCGCAGATCAAGGTCTTTTAGTTCCTTGTTGATTTTAACCTTATCGAAAAATTTCTCGATAAGGAAATGATAATTCTGCCACAAACCCTGGGCTTCGGTTTTGGGAACCATCCCAATACCTTTCCAAAGATCCTGCAACGCTTTAAATTCGTCGTATGTTTTTTTAAGTGTTTCTTCCGAGTTGATCAATACTTTCAACTCATCCAGAATTTTCTTTTTGGCTTCAAGATTCTGAATTTTAATCTTTTCCTGATCCTCAGTGAAACGGAATTTGTTATGTTTATATATGCCAAAAGCAGCTTTAAAGCGTTCCTCCAGCGGATCAACAACTTCAAAATTTTCAGCTTCTTCGCTGGCTACTGCAGTCTGATACAGTTCCTGGCGTTCCTTGTTGGCAATAGCCAGGTAAGCAACTTTAATCTGGGCAACTTTTGATTTTATTTCATTAACATCCTCATTCTGCACAGTTTCTTCGAGCAGGGATACCAGTTGTTCGCGGTCCATGTGACCATAATCAATATCAACTGATTCTGCAGCAGCAACTTCAGCTTCTATTACGGCATCAATAGCATCGGCATCATCTGTATTTTCAGCCAAAGTAGTTTCCGGTTCTGTTACTGTTTCAGCAACAACTTCAGGTTCTTCAACCGCAACGGGTTCTGTAACCACTTCTGCAACTGACTCAGCAACTACTTCGGATTCTTCAATCGCAACGGGTTCTGTAACCACTTCTGCAACTGACTCCGCAACTACTTCTGGTTCCACAACAGCAACAGGCTCAGCTACCACTTCATCAGGTTCACTAATAACAGCAGAATCAACAGTAACTTCAGGCTCCGAAACCACTTCTGGTTCAACAGCAATTAAAGTTTCCACAACTGCTTCGGGTGTTATAACTGTTTCGGCTGGCAGCGATTCTGTGGTAGGAATTGCTTCTGATTCCGTTGAAACTTCAACATCTGTCTCCGTTTGACCGACAACTTCAGCTTGGGTATCTGGTTGAGCAGGTACCTGGATTTCTGATTCTTCAGCAGCGGTTACAACTGGTGATGATGATTCGTCAACTGTGTTTACAGCATTTTCCTGCTGTGAATTCTCCTCCTGGTTAAGCGATACTGCTTTCTCAGGATTTTGATCGGGATGTTTGGTGGATTCCATCTGTTAATGAGTTAGTAATTAAACTATTGATCGGGATTAAGTAAACCCGCTATTTCATTTAAAAAGCGGTAGGTATGTGCGTTTTTCTTTCGAAAAAGGTCAGTAAATTAGAATTCCCTTTCAATTAAAGGGACTGCAAATTTAACAACATTTCGTTAAGTAGGTCATTTAATCGTAAATAGATTCATGAAATCATATATCCGATTCTTAATGCTGCATATTGCATTGAATGTGGTTAAAAAGCCGGGCGATTAAAAATAATAAACCCGATATTGACATAGAATGAAAGTGGTGTTTCGTCATCATAATAATTCAGCGATGCACTCAAAGGTCCTATAGGTGTGTTATACACAAAACTACCCGACAATATATAATGTAATGAAGGGAATATCTCACTCTTAATAACCTGCTGTTTATAATCACTGCTTAACTCATAAATAGGAGCCATTAAAAATCCTTCGAACCTGAAATCCATATTTTTATTTAGCGATATTATATTCCGCATGCCAAGAGCAATGAATCCTGCCGGCCTGTATTCTGCCTGGTAAATGGTCGACATTTCGTATATCGGACTGTATACCGGCATATAGAGTGTTGTTGAAGTATAGTTCCTGAAACTTTCCAGGTTGTTAGCCTGAAATTCAAAATTTATCCCCGGCCTGTATAGTTTTCCGGGACGAAAGTATTTATCATATACAAATTTGAAAATAAAATAATTATGATAATCGGTATAACTGTCCTGCAAGACTGATGTTGTTCCTGGAGTATGCCTTTCGAGCCCGCTAACAAATTGGACCGATGAAAACAACCTTGCTCCCTGGTTTGAATATTGCTTTCGGTTAAGTGTGTTAAATTCGATTTCGATATAAGGGCTATAAAAATTAAATTTAGTCCGGTCGGCTTCGTCTTCCTTCGTAGCAGTATTGGTTTGAAAATAATCAGCACGGTTCGATCCGATATTAATTCCTGTTTCCAGTTTCCCTTTATAGGTCAAAGGAAAACCAGCATCAATCCGGAGATAGGTATTATTCTCATACAGAAATGAAGGTGTATCATCCGTAAAGAAGAATGATTTGGTCCGGTAATAATTAAACTGATTAAAGGTATATTCAGCTTCCAGGTACTTGGGCTTTCGGCCTGGAAATTCCATTCTTCCGCCTACTAATGCGGAATTGTAAAAACGGCCGAAAGTTCCGTTAACCTTAGCGGTTGTTGCAATTTTCCGCCAAAGACTGTATTTCAATTGTAAAAAAATTTCGTTGGTACCACTTGATGACAAACTCCCGCCAAAATCGGCTTCAATTCCTTGTTCGTATTGAGCATCCATTACAAATTTGTACCGCTGCGAAATGGTATCCAAAACCAGTGTCGGATATACCGATTTTAATCGATTCTCGCCTACAACTTTAAAATAGCCCGATTTAACTAGGTCAAGACTAATGTCCTGAGCGTAGTACGTATTTGATTTACGCCCCTTAACCTGACCCATCACTGCATTTGCAACATACAGAGCCTGTCCTTGCTGGATTCCTTTTACTTCGATACTGTTCACTTTGAGTTCAGGCTTGCGGTCATTAAACTTTTTTCGGATGCTGTCATGCATAGCCTGGGTAACGGTATCAAGAACAAACTGCCGGATTTGGGGAATAAGTCTCATGGTTGAAACGTATCCGCTATCAATAAAAGCTTCTGTATTTGAGAAATCGGTAAGATTAACAGTTTTCAGTTCCGGCTCAATCAGAACGCTCGCATCGCAATACAGATCAAACTTCGTTTCATCCATAAGCATTGTTTTCAGCTGCGAAACAACATCATCATCAGCAGGAGGAGGATAATTCCCGGCTGCTTTACTACCTATAATTATATCAGGGTAAAAATCCTCCATCACCACATCGGAAGGGAAATTATTATACATACCTCCGTCGAACAACAGGCGACCATCAATGCGGATGGGTTTAAAATAAAAAGGAAAGGTCATTGATGCCCTGATAGCAGAACCTAAATCCCCTTTCTTCAGGATATATGGCCTGTTATTACCTACATCAGCGGCAACACAGCGGAATGGAACCATTAACTTATTAAAATCGTATCCTGATACTGCTGAGGCTTCTGAATACAGTTCCAGGAAAGCAAAATCCATTCGCAACGGCGAAACTATATTAGTTGGCAATTGCGTTTGCAAAACGGAATCATACTTAAACTTGAAACTCAGCCATGACGGATCTGGCTGTCCCTTCCTGAAGAAATAGGTATATTGCTGATCAAGCTTCCCGGACACCCATTTTGAAAATTCTTCGGAGTTGATGATTTGAAGCATCTGATCAGGCGAATAGCCCGAAGCATATAAACCACCAATAATTGCTCCCATTGATGTTCCTGCGATATAATCAATCGGGATACCGCTTTCTTCGAGTGCCATCAATACGCCGATATGTGTTACTCCTTTAGCTCCTCCCCCGCTTAAAACAACTGCAACCTTCTGTGAATAAGCAGAAAAAGAGTAAATAAATACGAGCAATAAAAGGCATCTCTTTTTCATGATAACAACAGGAAATATAAAAGTACAAATATAAGAAAATCCGACGCAAGGGCCGGATTTAATATTCATTCAGATATGACTGAAGCTGTTTAAAAGCGCTTAAAACCTAAACTTTTTCCAGGGCTTGCTCAAGATCGGCCATCAGATCCGCTACATCTTCGATGCCAACTGAATAACGAACCAATCCATCCGTAATTCCTGCTTTTATCTTTCCCTCTGCCGATACTTTCGAATGCGTCATGGATGCCGGATGTTGAATCAATGTTTCAACTCCACCCAGCGAAACTGCGAGAATAGCCATTTTCACACTGTTCATCAGTATTCTTCCAGATTCAATTCCGCCTTTCAACTCAAAACTTATCATACTCCCAAATCCATCCATCTGAACTTTTGCAAGCTCATGCTGAGGATGTGAAACCAGCCCCGGATACCGCACCCATGCCACTTTGGGATGATTTTCAAGATAAGTTGCCAGTTTGATTGCAGATTCCTGTGCCCTGTCCACACGGAGGCTTAAGGTTTTAACACCTCTTATTACAAGGTAGGCCTGGTGCGGATCCATATTAAATCCCAGTGTTACCATAACCGGACGCAGTTTTTTATACAATTCCTTATCCTTTGCAATAACAACGCCGCCAACAATATCTGCGTGGCCGTTTATAAACTTGGTAAGTGAATGCAAAACGATATCAGCGCCCCAATCGAGCGGGCGTTGCAGGTAAGGGCTGCAAAAAGTGTTATCCACAGCAACAGGAATTCCATGCTGATGTGCCAGTTCGCAACAAGCCTTCAGATCGGTAATTTCCATGGTAGGATTCGAAGGCGTTTCGATGTATAACAGCCTGGTTTCCGGCCGTATGGCTTTTCGAACATCTTCAATATTAGCCGTATTTACAAAGGATGCCTCAACACCAAATTTTTTATAATATGTTTCGAGTACCACGCGTGAAGGCCCATAAACAGCTGCTGAACTTACCACATGATCACCCTGCGAAAGCATTGCACCATACACAGTATTTACAGCACCCATGCCTGAACTTGTAGCAATTCCGCCAAATCCGTTCTCGAGTTCAGCCAGCAAAGTTTCCAGTGCATGTATGGTAGGATTGCCAATCCTTGTATAGATGTAGCCATCACTTTCGCCGGCAAAACAGGCTGCTCCATGCTCGGCACTGTCGAACTTAAACGTGGAAGTCTGGTAAATAGGCACCGTTGCACTACCTAGTGCATCATTGAATTCACCGCCATGGATGAGTTTGGAATTAAAACCAATGTTTTTGTTTTTCATTCGAATCCAATTAAGTAAAAATTTAAAATAATTTGAATGCTGCTTATAAATCAGGAAGCGACCAATGCTTCCTTTATTTTATTTTCCTTTTTTCAACATCGATGCCAATCCATTCGTAAGTGAATTTTCGCGGTTATGTTTAAAAACACCTTCTTTTGCTTCTTTTACATCTTCAATGGTATAAAAAGCCGTCGGATGGTAATCATGCAGTGTTTTCAGAAAAACAGGAATTTCCTTGCGCCTGATGATTGAAAAGAGAACTTTAACGTTGCCTTTGGATCCTTCAGCATCCAGAATAGTGAGTCCGAAATTATGTAATTTCAATGCTGCCAGAAGTTCAGGCGATTCACTCGAAAGAATAACCCTGATAATGGATGTGCCTATTGATAACCTTTCTTCAAGTGTGATCCCAATAAAATTACCCATTGCAAATCCAGCACCATAAGCTACATAACACAACCAGTTATCAAGATGTTGCATAATCTGTCCAACGGCAAGGAGCCAGATAATTACTTCGAAAAAACCAAGAAAAGGCGCAATGTATTTCATCCCTTTCGAAAGAAAGATAAGCCTCAGAGTACCAATGCTCTGATCGAGTATGCGGGCAAAAAATATCAGGGATGGTAACAGTATCCATGTAAAAAACCAGGTATCGGAAGCTAAAAAATCCATAAGTAATAATACTGAGATTGAGGTGCTAAATTAGTATTTTTATCCAGCCACCTATCCGGAAAACATAATTATTTCAATGTCTGAAAAACAAAACAAAATCCAATATTATTGTTATGCCGGAACAAACGAATGTGTAACTTTGTTGATATTCAAACTGAATCTAAAACCACATATAAATGAACCGACTATTTCGCACTTTTCTTTTTTCAGCATTTTTAATTAGTCTTCCGGCTATTCTTGTTGCGCAGGATGAAGCCCGGTTATTGCGTTTCCCTGCTGTAAGTGGCAACACGATTGTTTTTTCTTATGCCGGTGATTTATATACCGTTCCGGTAAGCGGCGGAATGGCACGTAAACTTACCAGCGATGCCGGATATGAAATGTTTTCTCACTTTTCGCCTGATGGAACTACTGTTGCATTTACTGCCCAGTATGATGGGAATACCGAAATATATACCATGCCAGCACAAGGAGGCGTTCCCGTAAGGCTAACCATTACTGCAACACTTGGACGCGATGATATCAGTGATAGGATGGGGCCAAACAACATTGTTATGGGCTGGACACCTGATGGTAAAAACATTATATACCGTTCGCGAAAGCAAACATTCAACGACTTTATCGGTCAACTGTTCACGGTTCCTGCCTCGGGAGGAATGTCGAAGGAACTGCCATTACCTGCCGGTGGTTTCTGTTCGTATTCGCCTGATGGAAATCAACTGGCATACAACAGGGTTTTTCGCGAATTCCGTACATGGAAGTATTATAAAGGTGGAATGGCAGATGATATCTGGATACATGATTTTGCATCTAAGACTACACGCAATATTACCGATAATAAAAACCAGGATATATTCCCTATGTGGTTTGGCAATGAGATTTATTTCTGTTCCGACCGCGACCGGACTATGAATCTTTTTTGTTATGACACTAAAACTAATCAAACACGAAAAGTTACAAGCTATACGGAATATGACATCAAATTCCCTTCAGCCGGCGACAATCGCATTATTTATGAAAATGGCGGCTTTATTTACATATTTGACTTAAAAACCCAAACATCCTCAAAAGTCACCGTTCAGATTTCTGACGACTTCAATACCGCCCGTAATGAGTTAAAAGATGCTACACGCTATATGGGACAGGTAAATCCGTCTCCTGATGGAAAACGGATTGTTGTAACCGGCAGAGGTGATATTTTCACTGTTCCTGTTAAAGAAGGAATAACCCGAAATCTAACATCAAGCAGCAATGCACATGAACGGGAAGGATTCTGGTCTCCGGATGGCAAATGGGTTGCTTATCTGAGCGATGCAAGCGGCGAGTACGAAATTTATATCACGAAACAAGACGGAAGCGAACCTCCTGTTCAACTCACCAAAGGTGCTGACACTTATAAATTCACAATAAGATGGTCGCCCGACAGCAAAAAAATCATATGGAATGATAAAATGCTGCGATTGCAATATATTGATATTGCTACTAAAAAAGTTACACTTGTTGATAAATCAAAAGTTGCTGAATTCAATAGTTTCGACTGGTCACCGGATAGCCGATGGATTGTATACAGCCGTGCTCTCGAAAACGAAATGCAACAAATTATACTGTTTAATACTGCTAATGAAACTAAATCAGAAATAACCGATCAATGGTTTTCATCTGATCAGCCGGTTTTTTCAAATGACGGCAAATACATCATATTTACATCCGACCGTACATTTAATCCTATGTACAGCAATGTTGAATGGAATTATGCCTACGAAAACATGACCAAACTTTACCTGGTAACTCTCACAAAAGACACGCCATCACCTTTTGCGCCTTCGAATGATGAGGTAAAAACAGAAGAAGCTAAAGATCAGAAAGAAGCTAAATCAGCGAAAGACGAATCCGGTAAAAAAGCAAGTAAAACTGAAAAGACTGACAAGACTGATAAAAAAGAACCCGAGCCGGAAGTTAAACCGGTTAAAATTGATCTGGAAGGAATACAGCAACGCATCATCGAAATCCCTGTAGATGCAGGTAACTATTGGAATCTCTGGTCAGTTGATGACAAGATTTACTACATAAACGCCAATGATAAAGGTAGAACAGCTAAAGTGTATGATCTGAAACAAAAAAAAGAAACCGAACTTGGGAATGATTTTGCTTTTGACATTTCAGCTGACGGCAAAAAAATGCTGATCAGGCAACGGAACAGGTTTTCAATGATCGACCTTCCCTCTTCGAAAATCAATACCGAAAAATACATTGATTTATCCGACCTTAAAATTTGGGTGAACAATCAGCTGGAATGGAAACAAATTTATGATGAAGCCTGGCGGCAAATGCGCGACTTCTTCTATGTCCCGAACATGCATGGTGTGGATTGGAAAGCCATGCACGATAAATACGCAGTAATGCTTCCCAATGTTAACAACCGTAACGATCTTACCTACCTGATAGGTGAAATGATTGCCGAATTAAGTGTTGGTCATGCCTATATCAGTGGTGGCGAAACCAAACCTTTAGAAAGGATAAAACTGGGACTCCTGGGTGCAAGACTTAGCAAAGATGCCTCCGGATATTTCAGGATCGACAGTTTATTGCAAGGAGCTAACTGGAGCCCTGATTTACGCTCGCCACTAACCGAAGTAGGCGTAGGCGCAGTAAAAGGCGAATATATTACTTCCGTAAATGGCAAGTCTACCAGGGAAATGCCAGATATTTATTCAGCATTAATCAACAGATCAGGTAAAAATGTTGAACTAACGCTAAATACAACTCCGGCTGAAGGAGGGCGGAAAGTATTGGTGGTACCGTTAAGTGATGAGTCAAAACTCTATTACTATACCTGGGTGCAAAACAACATCCGCAAGGTGGATAAAGCAACCAACGGACAAGTCGGGTATATTCACATTCCCGACATGGGAGCCGAAGGATTGAATGAATTTGTTAAATATTTCTATCCTCAACTATCTAAAAAAGCATTGATTATTGACGATCGTGGAAACGGAGGAGGAAATGTTTCGCCTATGATCATCGAACGTCTGAGCCGCGAAATACAAAGGAGCAATATGGCACGAAATGTAGAAACAATAGGACACACACCTGGCAAAATGATGCTTGGCCCCAAAGTATTGCTTATCGATAATTACTCTGCTTCTGACGGTGACCTCTTCCCATATGGCTTCAAAAAACATCAGCTAGGTAAAGTTATTGGCAAGCGAAGCTGGGGCGGAGTAGTAGGAATCAGGGGTTCATTACCCTTTGTGGATGGCGCTGACCTTCGCAAACCGGAATTTGCCAGCTACTCAGCCGACGAAAGCAAATGGATAATTGAGGGCATTGGTGTAGAACCTGATATCGAGATCGATAATGATCCAACCAGAGAGTACGAAGGAATAGATGACCAACTGAATAAAGCAATAGAAGTGATTCTTGATGAATTAAAAAATTATAAAGAACAACCTCCCATCCCGACTCCTCCGGATAAAAGCAAATAACGCCGTAAATTATGAAAACGACGACTCCAATCTGAAGTCGTCGTTTTTCATAATCCTCCTACAGACTATTTGTTGTTAAATTACGTTATTGCTTTCAAACACCTATTGAAAAAACATTCTCAATAAACCTGCTTCACATGACTCGTATTTATCTGATCTGTTTTTTTGTCATAGTAACTTCATACAGTGCCCTTGCACAGAAACAGAATAGTAATTACCCGTTACAAAATTCAGGTAGTTTATGGGTTGGTGCAATGGCCGGTCCTAGCTTACTTATCGAGAAAGCTGCTGATAGCCTTCCTGCCGGTATACAGGATTATTTCAACCAGTTACGATCAGGCTGGCACTATGGCTTTGAAACAGAATATTTCCTAAACAAATATATTGGAATAGGAGCCAAGTATACCAGGTTCAATACAAAACAAGAGGCAGACAGTATAGTAATCGAGTTCTTTTCAAGCACTTTTTACATCGATCTATCTAATAATATGAGTATTCATTCTGTTTCACCTATGGTTTATGGCAAGCTACCGCTGTTAAACAACAAATTATCTGTCACAGGTGGTCTTGGGCCGGCCTGGCTTTTTTATCGAAATTTAGGAACAGCGGTAAGTGATTCAGTAATGATAAAAGGATCTTCTCCCGGTTTATCTACATCTCTGCGAGTCAGCTATGAGTTGATTCCAAATCTAAATATTGGCTTGCAAGGGAGTTATATTTATTCGATACTGAAAGGATTCACCCAGGATGATGGCTCAGCAACACAGGAAATAACACTGGAAGAAGAAAACTATCAAAACATCTCCCGCCTGGATATTTCATTCGGAATATTCTATACTTTTCGTCGTAATCTGAGCAATAAATGAAAAAAAAGATATTTTTGTTTTTAGTTTTGAGCAATGCGTTTACTTTGATGGGGATAGCCCAGTCTGCCGTTAAGGAGTTTGATACAATACAATTCAACAGGCAGCTCGAGTTTGCCAACCAGCTTATCGAAAACGAATACTACACTCAACTCACAATTGACAAATTCAGTCAGCAGGAGGATGTTTCTGCAATTGAATGGTTTAGTTACAACGAAAACACTGCATGGTATACCGTTGGAGGAAATACTGTTGACAATAAATTCAACATCATTCACCATGTAAAATTTGATTCACTTTATTCGATATCCGATTATAAAGGCAGCTATGATACATCAGAGCTGAATGCGAAAGGAATCGCATTATCAAAGGCTAATATTCAATTTCAGATAATCCGCGACACCACCAGCATTTACTTTAATTCATTTGTTATCAGTAATCCTGACCAAACGATCAGCATCTGGAAGCTTCCTGCATTTCAACCAAGCGGCCAGGCAATTTATGGATATGAATGGGAGTATATTTTTGACAAAACCGGTAAAAATTTACTCAGGCAAAATTCATATACCAATATTTTAACTGGTGTCTGGATCGGCCAGCCACGTGAATTGTGGCTGAATTACCGAAACACAGATAAACCTACTCCAGGCAGCGTGTTTTTTGCTCAATCCTTTCGCGATTACTTCACGCGCATACGCATTGATACCCGGAACAGCACCAGCACCGTAACAAAGGACACCAACGGAAATTACGTTTGGACCCACAAAATAAAGTAATTCTTATTTTTTTCATTTCTTACTATCATAACATTCTTTATACATATATTTGCTCTGACTAAATATTTCCTGATATGCAAACCTGGTGGGATGCCCTTACGGCCATCGAAAAAGTATTCTGGCTAATAGCCATACCATTTTCAGTAATCTTTTTAATTCAAATGGTGCTTTCATTCACCGGTATTGGTGGCGGAGCTACCGATCCGGGTGCGGAGCTGACTGATTTTCATTCTGATGCGTCAACCGCTGGGCACGATTTATCACAAAGCAATGAAGATTCCGGCCCTGGTTTCAGCTTTTTTACAATCCGCAATTTCATTGCTTTCTTTACCGTTTTCAGCTGGTCAGGCTTAGCATTCAATAATTCAGGTATCGGTATTGGATTAACAATTGTATTGGCAATATTACTTGGTGTTATAGCAATGCTTATCATCTCTTCACTCTTTTATTTCACCTCAAAAATGACAGGCAGTGGAAATGTTTCGATGAAAAATGCCATCGGTGCCACCGGAAAAGTATACCTGCCAATTAAATCAAACCAGGGAAATATTGGCAAAGTACATGTTACATTTCAGGGATCAATCAGAGAAATGCAAGCTATTACAAAGCAGGACAGCGATCTACCAACCAATACAATCATAAAAGTAACCGGCCTGGCTGATGAAAGTATTCTTATCGTTGAAAAAAATTAAACATTTCATGCACATTTATTAATCTTAAATCAATCCTATCATGTCCTACCTGGTAATCGTTGTAGTAATTTTTGCAATCATCATTTTCACCACTTTTGTTTCCCTCTTCAGGCGATATAAAAGGTGTCCGTCCGATAAAATACTTGTAGTTTACGGACGTACCGGACTGAATAAAGAAGGAATTAACCGCTCCGCCAAATGTATCCATGGTGGGGCAGCATTTATCTGGCCTGTTATCCAAAGTTATGCTTACCTCGACCTTACTCCTATCAGCATCGAAGTAAATCTTACCAATGCTCTCAGCCGTCAGAATATCCGCGTAGATGTACCTTCCCGGTTTACAGTTGGAATATCAACAGATCCGGCAATCATGAATAATGCTGCCGAACGTATGCTCGGATTGCCTTTACCTGCTATTCAGGAACTAGCCAAAGACATTATCTTTGGTCAGTTGAGGCTGGTTGTTGCAACAATGGATATTGAAGAAATAAATACTGACCGGGATAAATTTTTGGCCAATGTTTCGCAAAATGTTGAAGCCGAATTACAGAAAATAGGTCTGCGGCTGATTAATGTAAATGTTACCGACATCCGCGATGAATCAGGATATATTGAAGCTTTGGGTAAGGAAGCAGCCGCAAAGGCAATTAATGATGCCAAAAAGACTGTTGCCGAGAAAAACCGTGATGGTTCTGTAGGAGAAGCAAATGCAATGCAGGATCAACGTATCAGGGTTGCAAGTGCAAATGCTACTGCCGTTGAGGGTGAAAATACAGCCAAAATAACTATTGCACAGAGCGACTCAGCCCGTCGTGAAAAAATGGCTGAAGCCGAACGGTTAGCAGCAGCAGCTGAGAAAGTACAAGCTGCAAAAGCACTCCAGGAATCCTATGCTGCCGAACAAACAGCCGAAATGGCCAGATCAGAACGTGAACGTGCAACCCGAACAGCCGATATTGTTATTCCCGCTCAGATCCAAAAACAAAAAATTGAGATTGAAGCCGAAGCTCAGGCTGAACAAACCCGAAGAGTAGCAAAGGGTGATGCTGATGCAGTACTTCTGAATAAACAAGCCGAAGGACAAGGTATATACGAAGTGTTAAGCAAACAAGCTGCCGGATTCGAAAAACTGGTTGAAGCCGCCAATAACAATACACGGGATGCCGTTCTGATGCTTATCGCCGACAGGCTTCCCGAAATTATAAAAACGCAGGTAGAAGCTATTAGTAATATCAAAATCGATAAAGTAACGGTTTGGGATAACCTTTCCGCCGGAGCTGACGGCAGAACACCAGCTACTGCAAATTTCCTGTCTGGCATGCTTAAATCAATTCCACCTCTCGACGATATTTTCAAGTCGGCAGGCATTGAACTCCCTTCATACCTGAAAGGAGAAGAAAAACTTACAGAAATTAATCAACCCTCCGAAGATACTAAAGAGTAATTCCATTGGATTTAATTAGTAAGCCGGGTAAGAGTTTTTTTACCCGGCTTTTTTTTTACAAACAGAAAAGCAATATCTGCATAGTTTTAATAACCAGATGTGCTAAAACAGTAGTTTTCAGTTTGCCGTAAGCACCAATTCTGCTATTAAATTTACATATTATTTTCTGATACAAAGGTCTTGAAAAATTAAATTTTGTTCCAGGATGCTGAAGTGTCAAGCAAACCAGAAATAATTATAGATTTTAGCAGATGAATTACTGCCTAAAGTTGGATTTTCAACAAATTGTAATTAAATTTGTGGCACTTGAAAAGAGTACGAGCTGCAATCTCAGTGAATAATCTTATGACATTTCTACAACATATATTATACACAGGTACACTTAGAGGGAATTAACAATTTAACAAGGTTGATGTTATTCAGGTAGATTTTATATCACAACCTTTTCGTGTAATTATTTTATACATCATTCGATGGAAGAAAAAATCAAAAAAATCGGACTGTTCATTGATGGAACTTTCTTTCTGAAGGTCAATTCATATTACAGGTATCACCATGAGCGCAAAAGCACTATTAACTTTAATGGTCTTGCTGAATTTCTGCGCGACGAAATTTCAAAACTCGAAAATTCAGAAAAACGTTATTGTCAGGTTGTTGAAACCCACTGGTTTCGCGGACGTTATTCAACAAGTCAGCTTGAAAAAAAATATCCTGACGAATCGTACCGCTTAACTCAAATGACAAATGAGCGTCGTATAGACGACATTTTCATGTATGAAGGAATTACCACACACAACTACCCGCTTTTAGTTGACTCCCGCACAGGAGAAGCTGAAGAAAAAGGTATTGATGTATGGTTCTCTCTCGAAACATATGAACTCACCCTTATTAAAGAATTGGATGTAGTTGTTATCATTGCAGGCGACACCGATTATGTGCCTCTTATCAAAAAGATTAACAGCCGGGGCTGCAGAGTTATGGTACTTGGATGGGATTTCTCATACGAATCAACCTCTGCTGCAGGACGTTCATATAAAGTTACCACACGCACAAGCCAGGCTTTGATTGACGAATGCGTGTATCCTCTTATGATGGATAAACGAATTGACGACCGTACAAGTAAAAACGATCCGATTGTGAACTCGTTATTCAACGTATAATAATCACTCTTTTTATCGTTAAAGCGCATATAAAACAGTAGCTATTTAATTAGTTACTGTTTTTTTTATTCATTTTGTAACCACAATCAGACTTGAAGGCCGAATGAATCGGATATTTGGTTTAAAAAGTTAACTAATAGATAATTTTATTTTGTGAATACACTAAAACAGAATATTTTAAAAAACGCTTATCTTTACTATCGAACCTAATTCATTGATATGAAACAACTGCTGATTGCATTAGTATTTATTGCCAGTGTCGCCTGTTCAACACAATTGTACATTCCAACAGAAGTAAATGTAAACAAGGTTGAACCAGCTACTTTAACTGAACTTCAACAAGGCCATGATTTGTATCAGAACAAATGTGGCAAATGCCACAAATTACCAAAACCAGCTAGTCATACAAATCCTGAGTGGACCAAAGTACTACAGGTTATGGCACCAAAAGCCAAGCTTAATACGGAACAGTCAGAACTGATTTACAAATATCTTGTTAACCGTTAAAAATAAAAGAGGCTTCCGAAAAGAGCCTCTTTTATTTCGTTAAAACTAAATACTAAGCCTGCCCGGCGGGCCCACTCAACTGAAAAGGATAATCGCCACCTTCAGTTTCCTTAATAGTTCCATGTACTGATTCAAATTTACTGATATTATCCTTTAACGCCCGGTACAAACGCTTGGCATGCTGCGGAGTAAGTATGATACGCGATTTAACTTTTGCTTTAGGAACTCCCGGCATCAGCTTAATAAAATCAACCACAAACTCTGAATTGGAATGTGTGATTACCGCCAGATTTGAATAAATACCCTCACTTACCTCATCGGAAAGCTCGATATTGATCTGGTTCGGATTCTGGTTCTTAGGATCATTCATATCCATATGATTATCTGTTTAATTTGGTGCAAAATTGTTGTTCCAAAAAGAAGGGGAAACTGATCAATTGTGTTGATTCAGTTTCCCCGTATAAAATCTGAGATTAAAATTATTCAGCTTTTGAAGCCAGCATTCGGTCATACTCTTCGCGCGAACCTACAATAAGGTGTTCGTACTCGCGTAAACCAGTTCCTGCCGGAATCAGATGACCAACAATTACATTCTCTTTCAATCCAAGAAGCTCATCACTCTTCGACTGAATAGATGCCTGTGTAAGAACTTTGGTTGTTTCCTGGAAGGAAGCAGCCGAAATCCAGCTACGAACCTGCAGAGAAGCCCTGGTTATACCTTGCAGCACTTGTTTTGCAGTAGCTGAATTGGCGTCCCGTGATTCCACCTGCTTCTTGTCCCTGCGTTTGAGTAATGAATTTTCATCACGCAGCTTACGTGCACTTATAATCTGACCTGATTTAAGCGTAGTGCTGTCACCACAATCTTCAACAACTTTTTTGCCGAAAATCCAGTCGTTTTCTTCGTTGAAATCAATCTTGTTAACCAATTCTCCTTCGAGGAATTTAGTATCACCAGGATCAACAACTTCAACCTTACGCATCATCTGCCGAACAATAACTTCATAGTGCTTATCATTAATCTTAACACCTTGCAGACGGTAAACTTCCTGTATTTCGTTTACAATATATTCCTGAACTTTCATCGGACCTTTAATAGCCAGAATATCAGCAGGAGTAATAGCACCGTCAGAAAGTGGAGTACCGGCACGAACATAATCGTTTTCCTGTGCCAGAATCTGTTTTGAAGTAGAAATCAGGTAACTACGCTCTTCACCGGTTTTGGAGGTGATGATAATTTCGCGGTTACCACGTTTCAGTTTTTTACCAAATGTAACAACTCCGTCGATTTCAGAAACAACAGCTGGGTCAGATGGATTACGCGCTTCGAATAACTCGGTTACCCGTGGCAAACCTCCTGTGATATCACCTGTTTTACCTACTGCACGAGGAATCTTAACCAGTACATCACCAGCCTTGATAACTTTGCCTTCTTCGATCTGTAAGTGGGATCCAACCGGAAGGTCATAGTTTTTCAATTCATCACCATCACTGGAAAAAATCTTCATTGAAGGATTCTTGCCTTTAACACGTGACTCAATGATTACTTTCTCCTGGTAGCCAGTTTGCTCATCAGCTTCAACTTTAAAAGTAACACCTTCAGTAATGTTATCAAATCCCAGTTTACCGTCAACTTCTGAAAGAATTACAGCATTGTATGGATCCCATTCTGTAATAAGGTCTCCTTTTTTAACTGTTGCTCCATTTTCAAAATAGAGATTCGATGCATATGGAATATGTCCCGAAGCCAGGATAATACCTGTTAACGGATCTATGATTCGCATCTCAGCTGAACGACCAAGTACGATTTGGTATGTACGTCCTTCATTGTTTTTATAATCAACAGAACGGAGTTCATCTATTTCAATTAATCCGTTATATTTTGCAACAATACGTGAGGCAGATGCTATATTCGCACCTGCAACACCGCCCACGTGGAAAGTACGCAATGTAAGCTGTGTACCAGGTTCCCCGATTGATTGTGCAGCAATAACACCTACAGCTTCACCCTTTTGTACCATTCTACCGGTAGCAAGGTTACGACCATAACACCTGGCGCAAACTCCTTGCTTGGATTCGCAGGTAAGTACTGAACGAATTTCAACTGACTCTATCGGCGAATCTTCAATAATAGTACAGATTTCCTCAGTAAGCTCATGGCCGGCTGAAGCAATAAGTTCGCCTGTATGAGGATGATAGATATCATGCAACGTTACACGACCAAGAATACGATCATAGAGCGATTCAACAAGTTCCTCATTCTTTTTCAGAGCTGATGTAATACGTCCACGCAATGTACCGCAGTCAGGTTCCGAAATAATAACATCCTGAGCAACATCTACCAAACGACGGGTAAGGTAACCTGCATCAGCTGTTTTAAGAGCAGTATCGGCAAGACCTTTACGAGCTCCGTGAGTTGAAATAAAATACTCAAGTACCGAAAGTCCTTCTTTCAGGTTGGAGAGAATAGGATTCTCGATAATTTCACCACCTGTTGCTCCGGATTTCTGAGGTTTTGCCATCAGTCCGCGCATACCTGAAAGCTGCCTGATCTGTTCCTTCGATCCACGGGCTCCTGAATCCAGCATCATAAATGCCGGGTTGAAACCCTGGTTATCGGTCGAAAGATCGCTCATAACCTTTTTAGTAAGGTTCGAGTTTGTATGGGTCCAGATATCAATAATCTGATTGTACCTTTCGTTGTTGGTAATGAATCCCATGTTATAGTTACTCATTACTTCTTCAACTTCGATATTGGCTTTATGAATCAGCTCTTCTTTCAATTTCGGAACAAGAACATCGCCCAGGTTAAATGAAAGACAACCTTTGAAAGCCATTGTAAATCCTAAGCTTTTGATATCATCAAGGAAGCGGGCTGCTTTGGCAGTTCCTGTTTTCTTGAGAAGGTCACCAATAATATCACGAAGTGATTTTTTGGTTAAAAGCTGATTAATGAATCCATATTCAGGTGGAACTACCTGGTTGAAGAGTACACGGCCTACAGTGGTTTCGATAAGTTTCTCAACCATTACACCATTTTCCTCAACAGGTATTCTAACTTTTATCCATGAATGCAAGTCAGCCTGCTTTTCATTATAGGCAATAATAACTTCTTCAGGGGAATAAAAACTTTTACCTTCAGCTTTCATTATATGACCTGGTTCCGTTTTGCGGCCTTTGGTAATATAATAAAGGCCTAAAACCATGTCCTGTGAAGGAACAGTAATAGGTGCACCGTTAGCCGGATTAAGAATATTGTGCGAAGCAAGCATAAGCACCTGTGCTTCCAGTATAGCAGCATTTCCTAACGGAAGATGCACAGCCATCTGGTCGCCGTCAAAGTCGGCATTAAAAGCCGTACAAACCAACGGGTGCAACTGAATTGCCTTTCCTTCAATAAGTTTTGGCTGGAAAGCCTGAATACCTAACCTGTGCAGTGTTGGTGCGCGGTTAAGCATA
>JAIFMH010000143.1 GCA_020048595.1 Bacteroidota bacterium
TCACTTTTCACTTTTCACTTTTCACTTTTCACTTTTCACTTTTCACTTTTCCCCTCCTCACCGTCTCCACATCTGTACATTCTGGTACCATATCGATTTATAATACTCATTCCGTATCAGCACATAGTCGTTATCAGTAAATGGATTCTGTGCTTTATTAAAATAGAATTTCAATGCCCGCGGATCATCATATTCGCCGTAAATCCATACTTCCTGATTGAAACTCCTGAAAACCCGGGACGGTTTACCCATAATAATAAAGATCATACCCCTATCGGTTTTCCAGCCATCGGTAAATGATGTATAAAGTTTATTGGCAGTTTCCACACGCATATAATATTTTCGGATAAGTTCAGTCGCAAGATCCGGACGCCCCGTGTTTGCAATCCAGAAACTATCAACAGCCACTTTTGGAATTTTATATGTGTTTAGCTGCATAAACTCTTTTGTAGAAGTAATATACCGCAAAGCATCACGCATCAGGGTGTGCATTGTAACCTTCGGGAAACCGGTACTCATCCGGAAAAGAGTTGGCCCTTGTATCAGGGCTGTGTCAGATTGAAAAAAATAAAATCCGGTTTGCCCGGGCGTAAAGTACTGCGTTTTGCCATTATTGAGTTCCAGATTAAAAGTGCTATCCGCTAAATAGTTGAATGGTGTACGCGATTGCTCAACAAAAGGAGGAATTGGTGTCGGGAAATTCCGGGAGTAAAGTTTCACCTGCATTTTCCTGCTTGTAGTGTCATCGGTTACCAAACGTACTGGCATAGCATACGGAGTAACATTGCCGGATATGTATTCGCCTGATTCATATTGAAAGCGAAACCATGATTGGCTCAGATGATTTTTTTTACGGAAAAATTCGAGTAACAGGTAATCATCCTGAATTCCGGGAACTGAATACGTTGCTTTAATAAAATAATCCATTCCCATTGGTGCTCTGAACGTCCAGGAGTGGCTTAAAAAATCCTGGAAACCTGAAGTATCGGCAATAGCAAAGGTTGCACTGTCAACCAAGGCAATACGTTTATCTTCCCCGATAACCTCGTATTTCAATATCCCCTTTTTAGTATATTTCTTTGTGCCGGGATCAGGTAGTATCAAACCAGCCGGTAAAATAATGCTTATTGTGGTAAGGCTGTCGTTTAGATTGTATAACTGGTTTAATTCCAGCGAATGGTCCTTTTGCCCGGCGTATATGCTGCTGATATCCAATCCTGTAATATTAAGTGCAGGATTGCAGCCTGCAAACAAGATCAGCAACGGGAAAAGCAATAGTAAGTTGCGAACAAATCGGCTTGTAAAAAACGACAAAATTATCCGGAGTTAGTTATGGGATAAAATTACAAAAAAAATGAGGCCGGAAAGTCCCGGCCCCGAAATACATTGAAACAGCATTCATTCTGCTTACCTGACTCTTAATTTAGTGCCAAGTTGCAACTTTTTGGTTGCTTTAATTCCATTGATAGAACACAATTGTTTAACTGATGTTCCATATTTTCTGGATAAGGCGCTTAATGTGTCACCACTTTTTATGGTATGATATTTCTTTGATTTTGCTGATTTTGCTTTTGAAGAAGATTTCTGGGTATCGTTATCAGCAACCAGGTTTGAAGTTGAAGTTCCCGGAATATAGTCACGTGAAAGCCCGTAGGTTGAACGTGTAACAGTAAATGTATCCGAAAGCAGACTATAAGTTTCGAAATTTATTATTTGCTTGGGATTGAATGCTTTGCCCTGGAAACGAGTTTCAAAATGGAGATGGTTGCACGAAGCTCGACCGGTTCGTCCGCCAAGACCGATAATATCACCTGCAGTAACCTGTTGATTAACTTTTACTTTTATTTTCGAAAGATGTCCGTAGAGTGTTTCAAGTCCGTTATAATGCCTTACCACAACACAGTTACCGTATCCTGAATAATACCGGGCCATCCGCACAACACCATCAAAAGCTGCTCCAACAGGAGTTCCTGCTTCCAGTTTTATATCAACGCCAGCATGCACGCGGCGACCTCGGTAACCGAAAGGCGATAAGAATGCTCCTTCAACAGGCATTACAAATCCGGTAGAATAATCGTTAAAAAGAGGAAGGGCTATTGAATCGTTAGTTGAAGGTGGTACTTCCGAATAACGGCGAACATATAATGTATCCCAGCTTGAATAGTATAAATTTAATCCAGGAATATCCATTATAGATGGAATTGCTGAATTTGAAGGAGGAAGCATAATTTCTGATTCTTCCAGTTCGTTTTCATCCATTCCACCAGCTGGCTCACTGATAAGTTGCTGGGCAAAAGCCATACTTCCGTATAGGCTAAAAACCAATGTTATAAATAAGGTAACTGCTTTATTTTGTAATCCCATGAAATTTATTTTGATAGAGAAAAAAGTAACTAGTATGAAAAATATTCATAACCGATTTTCAAAAGTAGACTAAACCATTTTAATATGAAAGTAAAATTATGTTTTTTTAAGAAAAAAGTTGCCGCAAACTTTGCATTTCCCTTCGGCATCAAGGCCAACGGCCGAAACAGCATAAGAGTGCCTGGTAATCAGAATATTATTACATTTAATGCAATGTGTATCGCTGCTTTCAGTGTGCATATTTCCGGTATACACATAGCTGAGTTCCTTTTCAGCCAGGCGTTTTAGGTTGCGGATGGATGAAACAGGCGTTGCCTCAGTGGTTAGTTTATAATTGGGAAAATAACGCGAAATATGGAGAACAGTCTCCCGGCCAAGTTCAGTAGCAATCCATTTTGCCATGGCAGAAAAGGCAGTTTCATTATCGTTTAAACCGGGGATAACAAGGTTTACAACTTCCAGATGTTTTCCGGCAAGGCTGATTTGCTTCAGCGTTTGTTTTACAGGTTCAAGTTGCGAGGAAGTAACTTTAGCATAAAACTCTTCGTTAAATGCTTTCAGGTCCACACTAAATGCATCTATATATTCAAGCAGGGCTTCAAGTGGTTCTTTATTAACAAATCCATTTGTTACCATCACCGTTTTGAGACCTGCTTTTTTGGCCAGACGGGCAATGTCGTACATATATTCGTACCAGATAACCGGCTCGTTATAAGTAAATGCAATACCAATATTTCCCGGCCTTTTTAAGGCCATCTGAATGATTTGATCAGGAGTATAGTTTGAACGCGGCAATTCAGGCTCTGCCGCAGTTTGCGAAATACCGCAGTTCTGACAGAAAAAGCATCTCAGGTTACAACCGTACGTACCAATTGATAAAATTGTAGACCCGGGATAAAAATGATATAACGGTTTCTTTTCGATGGGATCGAAATTTATTGCAGACACAAATCCATATACTTGTGTCAGCAATTTGCCTTCCTGGTTAAACCTCACTCTGCATATTCCTGATTTTCCCTCTTTGAGAATGCAATTATGCGGACAAAGCCGGCATTGTAAAGTTTCATCATTTAAAGGAAAATACCATTGCGCTTCGGTGTTCATTGCTTGTTCAGGGTTTAGGGGTTGGGGTTTAGGTGTTAAATATTCCCGATCTACATTCACAATTCACAATTCATAAATTTAGCCCTGAGCCGAAGGGTACAAATTGGAAATAGGAAAACAGAAAAATAGAAAATAGTGTTTCGAACATTCATCGTTACAATTCAAAAATCACACTTCACTAATCCGAAATCCCAATTCCTTGTCCCTAAAACCTAAATCCTAAACCCTTTAAACAAGTCTCCAATCAACCAGCTCTTTTCCAACACTGGCTAACAATTCGTTGGTTTTTGAAAAATGGCGGCATCCGAAAAATCCACGGTAAACGGATAATGGTGAGGGATGCACTGCTTTCAGAATAAAATGTTTTGAAGTATCTATCAAGGCTTCTTTAGCCTGGGCGTAACTTCCCCAAAGGATAAAAACAAGTCCGGTTTGCCTGTCCGAGAGCTGCCTGATCACTTCATCCGTAAAATACTCCCAGCCATGCCGCTGATGCGATCCGGCCTGGTTAGCACGTACAGTGAGTGTTGCATTTATCAAAAGCACACCTTGCTTTGCCCATTTCTCAAGATTTCCTGATTTAGGCAATGAGATGCCCAGATCCGTTGATAGTTCTTTATAAATATTTACAAGTGATGGTGGCAAAGCAATTCCATCAGGAACTGAAAAACACAGCCCATGTGCCTGTCCATCACCATGATATGGATCCTGACCCAGGATCACCACTTTCACCTTACTGAAAGGAGTATAATCAAAAGCCGCAAAAATCCGGTTACCCGGAGGATAAATGCGGTAAAGCTTTTTCTCTTCAAGCAGGAACGATTTCAATTCGTTAAAATAAGGTTTCTCAAATTCCGGACGCAATACTGCTAACCACTCCGCTTCAATTTTAGGTTCAGACGTTTCCATTCAACAGGTACAAATTTCGGGTTGAAATTAGGAAAAACAAAACTATGAAAGAGAGAAAATATTTAGAAATAGAATAAAAAATATTCCAATCCATTTTTTCGAATGAATTCAACAATTCTTAACTTTACCCTCCAGTAAATTTAATGCCTTGCATACTTTCAGTAATAGGATTGCGTTAATTTTAAAAATCTCCTGAACGATGTTAAAACAGTTGTTTTTTTCATTTCTCACGGCTGTAGTATTTCTTACTGGATGCCAGCCTCCGGTAGCTTTCGATACACCGCAGCCAGCAGATGTAAATGCACTTGGCGGATTCCCAAAACGAATACAGGGGAAATACCTGAGTTCGGAAGACAGTTCATTTCTTCAGATTACTGGCAGTTCAATGATGAGGACCTATGATTTCTATTTAAAAATTCATTTAACCCAACTTGACAGCACTCAGCAAATTATCGGCGATACGCTTTTTAATCTGAAAACAAATACAGGAGAACCCATTCAGATTGAAGGTGATTCAGTTGTTACTCACATTTTTGGAGTTGACACCTTGTTTTCTATCGATAAATCGAATGTGCTTAAAAAGTACAAAGGCTACTATTTTGTAAATAACTATACTCCACCGGATACATGGCAGGTAAAAAAACTTGAACTTTCACGTGGAAAACTTATCCTCAGCAGCATAAATAATAAGGAGGATCTTGAACAACTGAAAGAGCTTACTGAAAGCACGCAAGATACCGTGCCATATGTATTTTCGGTATCACGGAAGCAGTTCAAGACATTTATACATAACAAGGGATTCAGGGAAACGGAAGAGTTTTTGAAGATCAGGGAGTAAAAATGTTAATGGGAAATTGTTAATCGGACAGGATTAACAATGAAATATCCTGGTTGTATCGTCCTGATTTTTATTAAACTTTGGATTGTTTTGTTCGCTTTTGGCTTAACCAACCCCTCTGTCCTTTTGCCATCGCCCACTTCACTCCCACTACTTTTTCTTTTTCCGCTTCTTCCTGTTTTTTTCTTCGTCTTCAGCATCACGAAGCAATGTTTTCCAGTCCGATTTAGTCTCAGCTGTAAAGGCAAGCGTTTCGTTATAATCCTGGCTTTTGATTTCCATTACCTCCACGGGTTTGCCTATATATTCTTCGATTTCTTCCAGCAAGGGCTTTTCGTCAATGCTGCAGAAAGAAATAGCAATTCCTTTTTTATCGGCTCTTCCCGTGCGTCCAACACGGTGCACATAATTTTCGGGTTTTTCAGGAAGATCGTAATTAACTACAAAATCAACATTCGGGATATCGATGCCACGTGCACTTACATCAGTGGCAATCAGTATTTTAAATTCACCAGCCTTGAAGCGTTTCATTACCTGTAGCCTGTCGACCTGCTCCTTATCGCCATGTATAGTTTCGCATTTGATATTCAGCTTTTCCATAGCAAGGCTTACACGTTCGGCCCTCACTTTTGTCCTCACAAATACAACTATTTTACTTTCCGGATTTTCATTCACCAGCCTTTCAAGGAAAAACCGCTTATCGTCCATTTCGATAAAAGCAACGCAGTGATCGATGTTACGGGCAACAGGATCTTTAGGCGAAATCTGGATACGGATTGGATTAGTTACCAGCGAATAAGCTACTTTCTTAATATAAGGATTAATGGTTGCCGAGAAAAAAAGTGTTTGCCTTTTGCGAGGCAATTTCTTCACAAGTTGCTGAATATCATTTATAAATCCCAGATCGAGCATGTGATCGGCTTCGTCGAGAATAAGGATTTCAATCTGATCAAGGTTAAGGTGGCCCTGGCTTACCAGGTCGAACATACGGCCAGGAGTTGAAACAATAATATCAACACCTTGTTCCAGACGTTCAATCTGAGGCTCCTGTTCAACGCCACCCATAAGGCAGAAAACTTTCACGCGTGTATGTTGCGAAATGGCCTGAAACACCTCGGTAATCTGCAGTGCGAGTTCCCTTGTAGGCACCATTACAATACATTTAATGCCTGTGCTGCGACTCGAAAACTTGTTTTCGTGAAGCATATTTATTACCGGAATAGCAAATGCGGCAGTCTTTCCGGTTCCGGTTTGAGCAATGGCAAGCACATCGTCGCCATGCATAATCGGGCCAATGCTCTTGTATTGAATATCGGTAGGACGCCGGAAGCCCGATTCTTCGATGCTTCGTTTTATTTCAGGGGCAAGATTGTATTGTTCAAATTTCATAATTCAGGCTTAAAAACGGCAAAGATACGGAGGGAAAGTGAGTTATCAGGGTTTAATTATCATCAGAACAGAAACAAGAATGGAAGGATACTGCTAAATTTTAAATATGGGTAAACTTTATCAAAGCAATCTAAGAGAATGGCAAAAAACAATTGTAAGGTCTTAATTGTTTATAAGCTAACCTTTTAACAAATATATTTAAGAACCTATCTAAAACAATCAAACCATGACAGACTTGAATAAAATTTTAGGTATTGTTACAGTAGCCATCCTGGTAGTATTACTGTATTTTGTTTTTTCAGGCAACAGCAAATTAAACAGCGCAATGAAAACCCTCGATGATGTTAAAGCAAATGTGAAAGTTGTAAATGATAGTTTGCATACTGCCCGGCAATCTATTGACGGAGTTATAAAAAAACTGGAGTTCAGCGAAAATGAACTAAGGATTTTAAAAGCTAACCGCGACTTACTTGAACTTGAGCAACTAAAAAGCAAAGCAAATAACTGGAATGAATTGCAGCAGTTTAAATCAGAGATTAAGAAGAATGAAATTACAAAGGATAGTTTAATTGATGCAGCAAATAAATTTAAAATTTGAATTAACATCCGAAAATCGGTGCGGGTTGTGATGTAAAATCATTGCTCAAAATAATATTAACTCAAATCGAAGTGATTCCATTGTTTGCCATGCAGGCAGGATTTCGCCCCGTTTAAAAATTCAGGCACATGAAAAAACTAATTTTTTTGTTTCTTTTTTCCACAATTATGGCAACCAATCTTTTTAGCCAAAGTGGAAATTATTTATCTGTTCCTTCCGATTATTGCACATCGACCAACTCGCCAATCCTTTTTGTAAAGGGCGACACTATACGCATAACATGCGATTCCATTTACCTGATGAACGTAATCAGGTACAATTTTTATAAAAATCTGCATAAAGCAACACTTACCAGCAAGGATTCGGTTTGCGCCAAATTATTGAATGCGTATGAATTACGCCTTGTTGAGCATGAGCAGGCTTACAGCAAGTTGCTAGAGAACAGCAAGCAAGCAGAAAAAATCTCTCTTGATTTGATCGATTACTCGCAAAAATCACTTGCAGGCACTCAGAAAACCCTTGAATTCACCCAGACAACCCTGGATCAATCTCTTAAAAGTATTGATATAGCACACAATTACATTAAGCAGGAAAAATGGAATTCGAAAGGGCAGAAAATCCTGACTGGTATATGCGGCTTTGGCGTCGGCCTGCTGGTAGGAGTTTTAATTATGAAATAGTAACTCACAAGTAGATACTTTATCCGGTGCTATTCTTTAAATCAGAAAACAGCACCGGTTTGTTTTCAGATCCCTGCCACAAACAAAGAAAAACTGTTTCCGAATCTCACCATATCTCAAAATCTGGAAAATCAAAAAAAAACGGCTCTCTGCTTTAACTTTTTGACTCCCGGGTTACTGCAATTACATCTTCAGAGCTATTAATCTTCATATATTTCAATACTAAGATTATTACTTTTTGCCGTTTGGTTGATTAACTTAAACCAAATTATAATACTTGCCGAATATCTTCAATATCATACACATGCTGAGGATTAAGAATAAAGCTGCATTAACAATACGCGAAATTGAATATTC
Organism: Bacteroidota bacterium; assembly: GCA_020048595.1. Taxonomy (GTDB): domain Bacteria; phylum Bacteroidota; class Bacteroidia; order Bacteroidales; family UBA4417; genus UBA4417. Next base: position 8,240 of record JAIFMH010000143.1, read on the forward strand.
CATCCGGATCAGCGATAAGGAATCTTCGTTTTTGGAGCTGCGCGATTTGTTGCAAAGCGAGCTTACTAAATTCAAAGGAAACAGCAGGCGCCTCCGCAACGAAGCCGGGAATCCAATACAGGAGTTCCTTCGGTCCAATATTGAACGCAGCATAATAACACGCGAAAATACGCAGATTTACTTTTTAAACTATAAGGAGAAGGATGGGTCGCTCCGGATTGAGTTCACCTTATTGGTAATTACAAACAACATCAACTTTGCTCCTACCAGGCAGGCTTTGGATTACCTGATTAAGGATTCCATTGTTGATTACTTTGAAGAAATACTTGAAAGACATATCCCTGTTAGTATCAGTGTTCAGGCCAACGATAAGGAAATAGTAAACTTTTCAGATACAATCGCCAGTCCAAAACACGTCCATCGCCCTACCCGTGACGTATTCACCCGTACAATTGCTATTGTTGCACTGTCAATTACGATGGTTTTGGGCGGAGCATTTGCATATAAAGTTTTATATACAAACTCCCAAAATGAGAGTGCAAAACTTAAGGAGGAATACATTGAACTTCTTCTGGAAAAGAAAATAATTGAAGCCGTAAAAGATCAGAAATTCACAATCAATCTTTATAAAATAGCGGATACAACAGGCTCAGGCAAAGATACAACTCCGGAGAAGATAAAATAAACCGGTATAAATAATTGTTTCTTCCAGGTTTATGTTTCAATATAAAACTATTCGTTTCCAGGGGTTATTTAACTCAAATATTGAAACCCAAAAATCTTCTTCTTTCAGACACCGAAACGCTGTATTGTATGTGTCGAAAGATTATAATTAAAAACGTATCAGGAATCAGATGACAGTTCAATCCGGAGTAATCTCCTGTAAAAAATGGAGGCTGCCCGGTATAACGGACAGCCTCATAAGCAACTGCGGATCTGATCACTTCTATTCTTTCACTACTTTTATTATTTTAGAATAAACACCCTGCCTGATTTCAAGAATATATATTCCTGGCATCAGATTATCACCAAAGTTAACAGACCGGTTACTCTCCATTTTCAATTTTGAAATTCGCCTGCCAATTACATCAGAGATAAATACTTCAATGGTTTCATTTGAAGAAGACTCAACACGGAGGTTAAAAATCTGCGTTGCCGGATTTGGCCATGTCAAAACAGTCAATGAATTGTTCTTAACATAGGCTTCAGGCATTCCTCTACCATTTGTTTTCGTAGTAATTAACAGGTTATTTTTCCCAAAGGTGTTATCTACAAACTTCAAATGTTTATTATCATGAGGTACGTCAACCGTTACCAGATGAGTGGCAGTATTGCCTGAAGCATCAGTGCTTAGTATATTGATAGAGTATATACGTCCGGCTCCTTTTCCTGAACGCTCAGCCCTCAGGAGGACATTATGCTCATCAATAATTTCCCAATCGGGGGCCGTGTCACCATCACCAAGGCCATTGACAGGTTCGTTGCTCGATATCTGCAGTACGGTAGTGATCTCTCCGCAACAATTGTCAGTAACTGAATAATTTAGCTGCACAGGCACCATTATGTGGTTGGGTGGCCACAGTGAAGCCAGGTGATCACCAATACCTTCAATTACAGGAGGTTCAGTATCATTCAAAACAAAATTATATTCCCCGGTAATTGCATTAAAAGTTACATCGTAGGTACAGGCACAGGGAATCGGGATATTTGGACCATCCTGGTAGCCAAATCCCTGAGGGAAAGAAGTATTCCCCCAATTTATTTCCCAATTGTTATCTAATCTGAATTTTACTTCTCCCTGTTTGAATGGATAATGAAGTAATGTATATGTAATCCCATCGGTGGTTTGCATATCAATATCCTCATCCCAACCGATTAAAGCATCTCCTAAAACGCCGATTTCGGGAACTGCAAAGCTATACTCGCCTGTTAGATTGTTAAATGCCACATTGTAAATTCCGGCCGTGACAGGTATGCTGTTTCCATCCTGGTAACCGATGCCAGTTGGAAAAGTAGTATTACTCCAATTTACAGTAAAGCTGTCATCCTTCCTGAATTTGGCTTCACCTGTGGCAAACACATATCCTTTTAAGAAATAGTTTTCGCCATCATTGGTCGACATATTTACATCGGTTAACCAATCATTAAAGGGAGGGACTGCAGTCCCGATTATTCCGATAGCATCCGGGCAATTACTTGCACAGGTAAATGAATATTCACCTGTTTCCCTATTAAAAGTTATGTCGTAATTGCCGTAGCTGAGTACTGGTATATTGGGTCCATAGAGAGGTGCAATACCTGTCGGATATGTGTTGCTCCCCCAATTATAGCACCACAGATTATCTTGCCTGAATCGCGCCCAACCGCTTACCAAAGGCTGATTTAATAAAGTATAATGGATCCCATCCGTAGTTTGCATATCAAAATCTGTATCCCATCCGGTTAATGCGGTGCCGATAATGCCTATTTCAGGTGTATAGGGACCAAGGTCAATAATACTGATATTATCAAAATACATACTAATGTTAAAGCCACCTATCTCAAAACTTACCTTATTTATATCAAAAGTACAGGCGGCTTTAAAATCAAAGCTCATTGTTTGCCATTCTGTTGTGGCATATTGCCAATAATTCTCCCATCCAAGGTAAGTGGTCCAGCTTCCATAATATTCGCCGAGGAAGAGGCCATACCAACGTGCTTCATCTGCTTTAACATCGAACTGAAACCGGTAAGAATGGCCCTGGATCAAGTTAAACCCTAGTTGTTCCAGCTGAACTTCCCATGCATCAATACCAGCGTTAGTTATCTGGTAGTTGCATACACCACCAACCACTGTTGCGTTCGCGTCAATACCTATATTCTTAAAGGAGTTCCAATTATTCATCGGAGGAAGTTCACAACAATAAGGATAAATAACATCTGATGATTCGAAATCACCATTGTAAAGAACCTGGGACTGGCTCAACTGGAAACTGAGCAACAGAATCCCCAAAATCAAAGAAGTAATGATTTTTGTTTTCATAACATTGTTACTTTTTTAAGTGAAAAACCAGGTTGTGTTAATGAATTCGAAATTTATTTGTTTATTACAGTATTAAAGTGCCAGGTACATTTGATTTTACGTTAAAGATTTTAAAATTTTTACTGTTAGATATTTTCATTATCCGATTACGTTATAATCCATCTTTTTTTCGATTTGGTTTTAACCAATATTCCGATAATACTCAACTTTAGGAAAGCATTGAAAATGAGGACTGACGCGAAAAGTATCCTATGATGGCAGCTATAATAACCTGTAAATGAGAATAATTTAGTTAATTATAAATATAATAAAAAAAAATTTTGTATCTTTAGTATCCAGATACGAACTGAGCCGGATTCGGAAATTTTATTTCATACCGAGGCTGGTTGTAAAACGGGAAATTATTGATATTTATCAATTAGTCCTTTGAATCCGAAGCAAATATTCCGACTCATGCCAGTCGCTTATCTCCTGAATATTGTTTACTTATAATTACCTGTTTGCTATTTTGAAGTTGATTGGTCATTTTTAAATAACTGTATATATGGGAAATCAAATTGAGAAAAATCAGATTGATTGCTATCCGTGTGAACAGATATCTCCAATGTTTAAATTGCTGAGCACTGAGGAAATAAAGAATGTAAATGAAAACAAGATAAATATTCACTTTAAAGCAGGAGAAATTATTCAAAAGCAAGGCACTTATATGACACATATCATATATATTGTTTCAGGTATGGTGAAGGTTTATTTTGAAAGGGAGGATCAGAAAAATACTATCCTGAGAATTGTTAAACCAATGAGTTTTGTGGGAGGACCGGGTATTTATTCCGATCACTTCTATCATTTTACTATTTCGGCAATGAAGGATACAGCTGTTTGTTATATCGATTTCGCTATACTTAAAAATATCCTGAATCAAAATATTGCCTTTTCAGGGGAGTTCCTGAAAGATTTCAGTTTAAGCATTTTATCCGTATATAACCGGTTGATGACCTTAACAAATAAAAATATAGCCGGAAAAATGGCTTATACTTTACTATACTTGTTTGAGGAAGTTTATGAAAACAAGGAACAGTTTGTCAGCATTTCAAAAAACGATCTGGCAGACCTTTCGGCTGTTTCGCGGGATAGCTCAGTGAAAATTTTAAGGGATTTTCAGAATGAAGGAATCATCCGGATGACAGATCATACAATCGAATTATTAAAACCTGACACATTGAGAATGATTCAGTCAGTTGGATAATAAAACAAAATTTATTTTTTATAAATGATTCCACCCGACCTGATCGTTTTGACGTTTTGCACAAAAGTACTTTTCCTGTTTTCAGCATCAACATTAACCGAATTTAAAAATATTCTGGTACTCAATCATTTTCCTAGATTTACTGATGGTAAACAGAAATAATTAATAGCAAAACATGGAGAAGCGCGATTACTTAATGGATCAGATTGAACAGCTGGGTCAGGCACTCGCCACGATCTTATCGAAACTGTATGGACACAGCAGCCAGGATAAAGTCCCTGAAGTCATTGAAATGACCAGCCAATCATTAAAAACTGAACTTGATCTGGATCTTTCCGAAATATCATCCATCACTGATGAACAGTTTATCACTTCACTTCAGAGGGAAAAGAAATTCAATTATGCCAACATGGAACTCCTGGCAGATATACTTTTGCTCGTAGCAGAAGAAAAAAGTATTGCACAACCTGAAAGTGACGAAAAACAGAATCTTTGCACTAAATGCCTGATCATATACAATTACCTCAACGAGAACGATTTGACCTATTCATTTGAAAGACAGTCGAAGATATCCAGGATTGAAAGCATACTTTAATAAGAGGATTTGATATTTACTGCGCTTACAAGAACAGACGAAAGCCGGTTATAGTTACTATTAAACCATTTGATTCAAATACTCCAGCAAGAAGCTGTACTCATTTGGAATTTTAAAAGCTTTCTTTTCCAACTTCATGATCGCTGATAATGTTTCGGGAATCTGCACTTTAATATGCGTCGATTTCTCAACCTCCTCCGGGAATTTAGCCGGATGTGCTGTTTCCAGGAAAATACCAATGTTGTCTTTCAGCAAACCAGATTCTTTCAATCCGGCATAAGCAACTGCTCCATGAGGATCAGACTGATAATTGCCATTGCCAGGTGTTGCTTCTGGTAAATCTCCAGCATCCGCGGAAAATTACTTGGATTTCCAACATCCATTGCATTGGTAATGGTATGATGCGTTTGTTGAGGAATAAATTCACCACCTTTTAAAAAGTCAGGAACTGAATGGTTACGGTTGGTTGATGCAATAAACTGATGAACCGGTAATCCCATTTTTTTAGCAATTAAACCAGAGGTGAGGTTCCCGAAATTCCCGCTCGGAACACTTATCACTACAGGTTTATCAACTTTACCAAGTTGTGCTATTGCATTAAAATAGAAGAAAGACTGAGGGAATAAACGTGCAAAATTGATTGAATTTGCAGAGGTAAGATTTAAAACAGTGTTAAGTTCTTTATCGGCAAACGCAAGTTTTACCATTTGCTGACAATCATCGAAATTCCCTTCCACTTCAAGCGCGGTAATATTGCCGCCCATGGTCGTGAGTTGTTTCTCCTGCAGGCCACTAACCTTACCTGAAGGATAGAGTATTACAACTTTTACTCCGTTTATATTGTAAAAAGCATTGGCCACGGCACTGCCCGTATCACCCGAAGTAGCCACCAATATTACAACTTCACGGTCTTCGTTACGCAAAAAATACTGGAAAAGCCCGGCCATAAATCGCGCCCCGACATCTTTAAAAGCTAAGGTCGGGCCATGAAATAATTCCTGAACAAACAGGTTTTCGTCCAGTTGCTTTAGTGGAATTGGAAAAGAGATAGCTTTATTTACAATTTGTTTTAATGCATCTTGTGGAATATCCTCCCCAAGCATAGCATTTGAAACTTCGAAAGCTATTTCCTGTAGGTTCAGATTTGAGAGATTTGCAAAAAACGAATCGGATAGAGCAGGAATATGGTCTGGCATATACAACCCTGATTCAGCCGAAATACTTTTTAAAACAGCCTCCTTGAGTGTTACTTTGTGTGTCGGATTTTTTATGTCGTAGTAGTTCATTTCTTGCAGTATTGTTCTTGAGTAATAAATGCTTAAAAATTAAAAGTCCCTAAAGCATCTTTAGGTTCTTGAATTTCAAGATTTGAAGTGTTTGTATGAGATTTTGTTTGGCCTGACCCTTAAATCCTAATCATCAAATCCTATTTTTCAACCGAATTAACAATGCAAGTCCCCGGCGAATTTAACTGAGAAACATACCCTTCATTATAAAGGCCTATTTTCGAAAAACCCTCCCGGATAACGGATGCAACCTTGTTTGCGATGGCTTCACCTTTGCACAAAGCGAAAATCGATGGCCCTGAACCAGCAATTCCGCAACCAATTGCTCCTGCCTCCATTGCTGCGGCTTTTATTGCATCAAAGCCAGGAATGAGCTGCGTGCGTTTGGGTTCGGCCAGCAGATCCGACATGGAACGCTTCATCAGTTCGTAATCACTCTTGATCAAAGCCACCATAAATCCGGCTGTATTGGCACTCTGAATAATTGCATCAGCAACTGAAACTTCATTTTGCAGCACTCTCCTTGAATCAGAAGTATTCAGTTCGATATGCGGATGAACCACGGCAGCAAACAAATCATCCGGACACGTAACTGATATAATGTCAAGAGGATTATAACTGCGTATAAGCACAAACCCACCAAGCAAAGCCGGAGCTACATTATCGGCATGAGCCGATCCGCAGGCAATGCGCTCGCCTTCCATGGTAAAAGGAATTAACTCCCTGACGCTTAATGGACTGCCCAGCAAATAATTTACAGCATAAACAGCGGCAGCTGAACTTGCGGCACTGCTACCCATTCCGCTTCCCAAAGGCATATTTTTTTCGAGTATAATATTCAGCCCGATATCACTTTTACCAATTGCCTGCAAAAATGCATTAATGGCTACGCCTGCAGTGTTTTTACTTCTTTCGGAAGGAGTTAGATGACCATATATTCCGGTGAGAGTTATTTTTGAATTGTCAGAATCCGGTTGTAAAGAGACCGTAACAGCATCACCAATACCTTGTACCGCAAAGCCCATAATATCGAAACCGCAACCTACATTGGCTACACTTGCAGGGGCAAAGGCTGTTACTGATTTGAAGTTGGTCATAAAAGTTGATTTAGAGTTTTGGGAATACTTAGTAAGAAGTAAGTAGTAGGTAGTAGTAGTGAGTAGTGAGTATGGAGTAGTGAGTAAGGAGTAAGGAGTCAACATCCGACACATTTAATGCTTCAAACCTTCGGCAATGCGGACAATATCCGCCAAAACTCCTGCTGCTGTCACATTTACGCCAGCACCCGGACCTTTTACAACCAACGGATACTGCTGGTAATATTTGGTAGTGAGACTGATGCAGTTTTCGGTTCCACGCAGGCTGTAAAAAGCATGTGTATCGTCCACTTCCATCACCGATACTTTGGCTTTCCCGTTTTCTATTTTTGCAACGTAACGTAATCTGAGGCCTTTAGATTTTGCAGCTTCGAACCGTTGATGAAAAGGCTTGTCGTAATTTTTCAGTTCTGCAAAAAAGGCTGGAATATCTTTTGCAATTGCGCTCTCATGCGACATTAATGGTTCAACCTCAATATCTGATTCTTCAATAGCCCAGCCACATTCCCTGGCCAGGATAAGGCATTTGCGGGCCACATCCATTCCGCTCAGATCATCACGCGGATCAGGTTCGCTGTAACTATTGTCTTTTGCAAATTGTACCAGCTCGCTGAATGGTTTTTGACCATCATATTCGGATAACAGATAGTTCATAGTCCCTGAAAGCACAGCTTCAATTTTATTAACCTGGTCGCCGCTGTTTATGAGGCTTTGTAAAACATTTATTACTGGTAATCCTGCGCCTACATTGGTTTCGTAATGAAATGGCGTATTCCTTTTTTTCGCAGAACCATGTAACAAATTATACTGTAGCATGTTTTGCGTATTAGCCCGCTTGTTGGCAGTTACTATCGCAATATTGTTCGAAAGCAATTCATTATAATGTTTTACTGGTTCATCTGAAGCTGTAACATCAATAAATACACTGTTTTCAAGATTCTGGGCTAGTATGCTATCCGTTAATTCACGTAAATCCGATTTCCGGGAATCTGTTTCCAGTAAATTTTTCCAGCCTGAAATCGCAATATCTTCCTCACCGACAATCATTTTACGGCTATTACAAATACCGCAGATTTTAAGTGAAATTTTCTGATCCGATAACGATTCTTTTTGATTTTCAATCATTTCGAGCAATTTACTTCCTATTACACCAGTTCCGGTTATATAAAGATGCAGCTGCAACAGCTCGTAATTAAACAACGATTGATGCAATACGCGCAATGACTTTTTAAGATTTTTCTGTTCAATGACTATTGAAATATTCAATTCGGAACTTCCCTGGCAAATGGCTTTAACATTGATACCATTTCGCCCTAACGGACCAAAAACGCGGGCCGAAACACCCGGCATTTTTCGCATATTTTCACCTACCACAGCCACAACAGCAAGTTCACCCTCGTAATAAATATCAGAAATCAAACCTGCATGAAGCTCTTCCGAAAAAGTTTTGCGTAATAACTGACAGGCTTGTTCTGCCTCTTCCTGCACCAAACCAATACAAATGGAATGCTCCGATGATGCCTGGCTGATGAGTATAACGCTGATCTGGTGCTGCGCCAGAATCCTGAACATACGAGCCGAAACTCCGGCAACGCCAACCATTCCGCTTCCTTCAATGTTAATCAGGCAAATATCTTTAAGTGAAGAAATCCCTTTAATAAAACCATTTCCCTTACCCGATTCTTTACAAATCAAAGTTCCTTTATGAGCTGGATTAAATGTGTTTTTTACCAGTATAGGAATTTCTTTTGCCATAGCAGGTTGCATGGTGGCCGGAAATATAACCTTAGCGCCAAAATGGGTTATTTCCATTGCTTCGTTATACGAAAGCTGCTCAATACTCTGTGCTTCCTTAACAAACCGGGGATCGGCAGTCATAACGCCATCCACATCTGTCCATATTTCAATTGCATCCGCTTTGAGTGCGGCGCCAAATATAGAAGCCGTATAATCCGAACCACTGCGGCCTAAAGTGGTTGTTTGTCCCTGCGATGAACTGCCAATAAAGCCAGTAACAACGTTTAAACCAGTATTAACGGCATAGTATTCCTGGATTAAACGGTTGGTGATTTCAAAATCCACTTTGGCATATCCGAAATTTGCATCCGTTTTAACCAGGTTTCGGGCATCCGTAAATTTGGCGCTGTCAATTTCAGGTTTCAAAGCATGAGTAATAACAAAGGCGGAAAGACGCTCGCCAAAGCTCAGTATCAGATCGCGCGTTCGCAATGTTAACTCACCTACCAGCGATGCACCTTTGGCAATACCTGATAACTCATTACAAATTGCCATAACCTCCGCCATTGCTGAAGGCTGTTGAGCCATTGGCAGCAGGTCTTTTATAGTATTCAGATGCCGTTGTTCAATATCAAGGATAATGGATTCGCAACTTACCTTACTTTTTGGAATAACTTCGCAAAGTTTTACCAACTGGTCAGTAACACCTCCCTGTGCCGATACTACAAGTGTAATATCGTGATAGACAGAAAAATACTGTTTAACTATTTGAATCACATTTTTTATCCTTTCGGGATTAGCAATGGATGAGCCGCCAAATTTGAGTATTCGCATAATAATTCATTTTTATATTTCAGGCTAAAAAAAAACCTTTCTCTGAAGTTGAGAAAGGCGCGTATTTTAATAGCATTCCATCTCAACCCTACCGGGGCTGGGTTGTAGTAAATGTAAAATGGGTTTTTGAGTAATTCATTTAAAAAAGATCCTATCTGCAAATATACAGTTATTCTTTAACAAGTTTTCATGTATTTGCACATCAATTAAAATTTTCAAATTGCAAATTGGCGGGAATCAGGATTATTCGCTTTTGGTATCTCATAATTTTTAATTGAGCCGTTCGGATTTTCCCACCAATAAACAGCTAAATTTGTAAAGAAATAAAACCTTTAACCATGATACTATCTGCATGTGGATTAATCTGCAACGAATGCGAATTTTACGGTAAAGAATGTAACGGCTGCATAGCTGTGAAAGGACAGACTTTCTGGGCTAAAGAAATGATGCCTGATCATACCTGTCCTTTGTTTAATTGTTCGGTAAACGTAAAAGGATTTAGGAGTTGTGGCAATTGCGAAGAACTGCCATGTAAAATGTTTCGCGAGATGAAAGATCCCAACAGTACCGACGAAGAACACCAACTCTCATTGGTGCAGAGAGTTGGCAGGCTGAAAGCAATTCACTAACAGCATTATTCCGGTTGCGAATAACAAATACACAGTAGACGAATAAAACACAAAAAAGATGACATGATCATGTGTGCTTGTGCAAATATTTTTTAACGTGAACTTCAGCAAAACAGATTGTTCCCGAATTCAATTTTTAATGATTCCAGGAAAATCTTTAACAGTGATTGTTTTAAATATGAAGAGTAAAAAAGCAACAAATGCACAAAAGAGGAATCATATGAAGAAAATCGGCAACCATAATGAAGAGCCAACACTCAGGCAAAAAGCTGAGGATTCGTTGAAAAAGAAGTCGTATGAAGCAGGCCCTCAGCTTTCGAAGGCAGATGCTTTAAAACTCATCCACGAACTGCAGGTATACCAGGAAGAGCTTAAAATGCAGAACGAAGAGCTGGCACTTGCAAAAAAACAGGCCGCTGAGAACGCTGCATCCAAATATGCTGAATTATATGATTTTGCTCCATCGGGATATTTAACACTGAACAGGAGAGGCGAAATTATTATGCTAAACCTTAGCGCTGCAAATATGCTTTGCAAAGAGCGTTCCTATTTACTGAACAATAATTTTGGCTTCTACATATCCAAGGATACACTCCCGGGCTTTCAACTTTTCCTCAATAAGGCTTTTAAAAGCCGGAAGAAAGAAACCTGTGAAATTATATTGTCTCTAAAAGATAATGCGCCGGTACATGTTCACCTCAGTGCAATTTTGAGCGAAGATAGTGATCAATGCCTGATGTCAGCTGTTGATATTACGGAACAAAAACAGGCGGAAGAAGTTTTATCAAGATCCGAAAAACGGCTTCAACAGGAAGTTAAGGATCGTACACAGGAACTTGAAGAATTAAACCTGTCGATTCTTGCGGAACTGATCAAACGTAAATTATCACAAAAGCAATTAAAAAAATCATTACACGACTATAAACTATTGTACGCATACTTACAGAAAGTTCGTGAAGAAGAGCGTCTTAATCTGGCGAGAATCATTCATGATGATTTAGCTCAATTGCTTTCAACTATGAAAATCGAATTAATTTCGTGGAAAGAAAGGCCCGAGAAACAGGACACCGCCTCCCACGATCCTATTGGTTCCCTTTTGCATCTGGTTGAGGAGTGTATGTCAGCTGTTACTTCTATAATTGTTGAACTTCGTCCTGTGCTTCCTGAGAAAATAGGCTTGATCCCTGCATTACAAAAGCTGTTTGCCGAATTTCAGAAACGAACCGAAATAACCTGCGATATAAGGATTCAGGATGATGCGTTTGCTATTGACAGTGAATCGGCATACGCAATATACAGAGTAGTACAGGAAGCACTAACAAATATCCGTAACCATGCGAAAGCATCATATGTTACAGTTAAAATTTCGGGCACACCGGCTTCTTTTTCACTTACCATTAAAGATAATGGCATAGGAGCAAACCAGGATAAAATTAACGATCACAGGTCATTTGGAATTATCGGGATGAGGGAAAGGATTATAGGAATGAGAGGCAGTATCACAATAAAAGGAGTTCATGGAAAAGGAACAACTGTACATTTAAAAGTTCCTGTTACCATGTAATTCAACTATTTAAACTCACAATTAACTGGTTTTGTTATGTATAAATTTCTTATAGTCGACGATCACAGTATATTCCGCCAGGGAGTAAAAATGATAATATCCAATGCTTTCGAAAACGCGCAGTGCAGTGAAGCAAATAACAGCGCTGAAGCATTGGTAAAACTGAACACGGAGAAATGGGATATGGTGATACTGGATATAAACATGCCAGGCCGCTCTGGTCTTGATTTCATTTTGGATGTGTTGTCATTTAATGCAGATATTCCTATTCTTGTCCTGAGCATGTATGCTGAAGATCAAATGGCACTAAGGGCAATTAAAGCAGGGGCCAAAGGATACCTTACTAAATCACGGGCAGCTGATGATCTGATTGGAGCTATTAAGAGAATGCTTTCGGGGAAGCAATACATTACTGAGAACGTTGCTGAGCTTTTGGTAAATGAAGTACGAAAAAAAGAAAAAGGCGATGTAATGAAAGAACTCTCGGACCGCGAATATTTTGTTTTAATGAGATTGGCTGCCGGAGAAACCCTGACAGAAATATCCAAATCATTAACCCTCAGTGTGAAAACTATTTATACCTACCGAATCCGATGCATGCGCAAACTTAATCTGAAAAACATGGCTCAGCTGGTCCGTTTTGTTGAAGACAATAATCTTGCATAAACATTACTTTTCTGTTTTGTAGGAATTTTCCTACAAACTATTTAGATTTATTCCTACACGTTTATTATCCTGATTTTCAAATAAATCAGTTTACAATATTTTACTTTTGTAGTACAGATACAACTACACTTGATAGTTGTAGAATTACAGCCCTCGAAGATAAAAATGTTAGATTTTATTGATCTCGCAGAGCGGTTAGTTTACGAAAGGAGGAATTCCACACTTTTAATCTGATGTTTGACACCCTGTTGAAAGCGGTGGTAGCAAAGATGCCTGAAAACAACCAAAATTATACAAGTTCTTGAATCACCTTATCCTCGTGTTCTAACATTGCTGTTTATCCGATTTTGTTTTGAACCTGTTCCTACAATTGAATTCATATCACCAGGTTAATGTGAATTTGACGGCATGTAGAATTAATAAATGAGATTAAAGCAAAACTCAAATAAAAAGGAGGTTATCATGAGCATAAAAAAAACCTTTTTCCCCGAGAAGGGAGTGTGCCGGGTAATTTTTACTCTACCAGAAAACCTGATTGATCACATAAAAAAAGCATCATTAGTAGGGGATTTTAATGACTGGGATCCTGATAAACATCCCATGAAAAAGCTAAAAAACGGAAACTTTGGTTTCACACTCGAACTGCCATTGGGAAAAGACTATCAGTTCAGGTATTTCATTGATAGTTATAAATGGGAAACTGACAAGGATGCAGATGCACTGGTGCCAACTCCTTACGAGGAAGTATTCAATTCGGTAATTAACTGCAGACTTCCATGATTTACTGAATTTTACGAAATTAAAGGATTAGGCCGAAAAAAAGTTCTTACAAAAAAACACTTTCACATACCAAAAAAAATCTCACTCAAAACTATGCTTTATGAGAACCCGAAAACTATTTACACCAGAACACAGCGCTTATGAGAATGTAACGAATACGCCGGAACCAAACAATAATCATTCTAAAAAGGTAGCTTACACATACGATTCGTATGACTCATACCCTGAAAAAGAACCAAGGGAAAAAATAAAAGCCGACAATTTTGAGGGCATTATTGAAATCCCATTAATAGAGGAATATAAGCTTCAATCGCAGATTGACAAACACAGTCGCATTGTTGACCATGATGCAGTTGCATTAGCTGCACTAAATGAAGAAATCAACGACTTGGCAGGCAAGTGGGATGCGCACTGATTCCACGCGGCCAGAGAGTTTTTATAATTAGTGAGTTTAGAACAACAATAAGCTGTAACCGAATAGGTACATTTAGTAACAATTCTAAAGTCAGATCAGATGAGCACTCAAAACAAAACCAAGTTGGTCTCAGGAGTTAGCCAGGGGTTTTTAAACTCTAAGGAATCTATAATCAAGCACAAAAATCTGTTTGCTTCAACAGCTGATTACTACACTGAATGGACCACTGCAAAAAGCGCTATGGAAGAACAAAAATCCGAAAAGCATGAAGATTCTTTGGAACGTCCTGGAAGGAAATCCAACATAAGTCAAACTGTGACAAGCAGAAACAAACTGGCATATAACAGAAATAGGGAGATGTATGCATCAACAACATATAATGAGATCTACAATATGGCAGACCTGTTCAACCTTCCCTGAAAATTAAAAGGTGATACCAGTAAAATTAATTTTCTGTTGGTACCTGTCAAGTTGTAAAAATAAAGAGTATTTACCCATAAGGCTATAACTTTTTTAACTCTATAATTAAAAGCCATTCTATCCGACCTTCTGGATTGAATGGCTTCTTTTGTTAATCACAATAGAATTAAACAAACGCTCTATCTGCCAAATTCCGTACTTTTGCATAATATTTCTGCAAATAAGAGCGTATTAACTTCCTATGCAATTTGTTAACCCTTTATATCTTTTTGGTTTACTGGCTATTGCAATACCTGTAATTATCCACTTATTTAATTTCAGGCGGTTTCGCAGGGTGTATTTTACCAACGTGCGTTTTCTGAATGAACTGAAGCAGCAAACACAAAAGCAATCACAATTACGGCACCTGTTGATACTGGCAACACGTATACTGGCTGTTGCTGCGCTGGTTCTGGCATTTGCCCAACCGTATCTGCCCTTTTCTGACAAGCAATCGAAAATTGCTTCGCGCAATGCAGTTAGTGTGTTCGTAGATAATTCATTCAGCATGGAAGCCACCGGCGATAACGGAACCTTACTTGACGAATCGAAACAGAAAGCCCGTGAAATAGTATCAGCATATAAGTCAACTGATTTGTTCCAGCTTCTTACAGGTGATTTCGAGGGAAGGCATCAACGATTGGTCACACAGGATGAGTTTCTGACTATGCTCGATGAAGTGAAAGTATCACCATCAGTACATTCCTTCTCCGAAATAGTACGCCGGCAATACGATTTACTTGAAAAAGAAGTCTCAGCACATCGCAGTTCCTATATTATTTCCGATTTTCAAAAATCAGCATTCAGCAATCCTGATTTTCAGCAGGATTCGTCAATAAACACTTACCTGGTACCGCTTAAATCTTCGGTTGTGGCAAATGTATTTATTGATACCTGTTGGTTTGCCCAGCCTACTCAGCAACCGGGTAAAACTTCGTTGCTTACGGCCAGAGTCTGGAATAAATCTGAAAATGATCTTGAAAAGATTCCATTAAAACTGCTTATTAATAACCAGCAAAAATCCGTTGCAAGCATTGATATCAAAGCCGGTATGTCAACCACCGTTGAATTGCCGTTTACTGTACACCGGGCTGGTCCGCAGAATGGATTATTGCAGGTTACCGATTATCCGGTAACGTATGATGATAAGTTTTATTTTTCGTTCGAGGTTCTTTCATCAATCAATATACTTGCAATTCACGGAGGAATTGAAAACCGTTTTCTGAATGCATTATTTGCACAGGATTCGTCGGTAAAACTGACTAATATTAACGAGAAATCACTGGATTATGGCAAGCTGCCTCAATTTGACCTGATCATTCTCAACGAAATTCCGGGCATTTCGACCGGATTGGCTGAAGAAATACGAAGATATGTAACAAACGGAGGAACAATACTTATTCTTCCGGCACAAAATGCTGTCCTGGCAACGTACAACAGCTTCTTAACATCTCTTAATGCTCCTACATACCTGCAAACCGATACATCTGATACCAAAGTTGTCCGCCTCAGTGAAGAGAGTTATCTTTTCAGTGATGTATTCGAAAAACAGCAGGGCAAACAAGTGATAGCTTCCAATACAGATCTGCCTGAAGTTATTAAACATTTTCCGCTCCAATTTTCATCGGCTATGCTTACAGTTCCATTAATGGGAATGCTGAACGGCAGAGAATTTCTAACTCTTACCAACAGCGGAATGGGGCAAATTCTGCAATTTACCGTTCCGCTCGATCCTGCTTACAGTAATTTCCCGCAACAAGCCTTGTTTGTACCTGTTCTTTACAATATTGCTTTGATCAGTCATCCTTCGCATAATTTGTACAATGTTATCAGCGACAACAAAGGTATCAGGATTGGAACTACATTGCCTGTTGGCGACAAAGTTTACAAAATCAAATCAGTGGAAGGCGATTTCAATATGATCCCACAAATCAACCGCGCAGGAAGTATGGTGAATATTTTTGTCGGAAATCAGATTCCCGTTGCAGGCAATTTTGAATTGGTCAATGATAAGAGTGTAATTACTTCGCTGGCGTTCAATTACAACCGGGGAGAAAGTGACCTGTCATGCAACAGCATAAGCGAGTTGGAATCCTTATTGGACAAGTCGCACCTTGATGCTTTCACTGTGTTGAAAACCGGGCAGAAACCACTTAATGAAGTAATTGCACAAATTAATAGCGGAACGCAACTCTGGAAATATTTTATCTGGCTTGCTTTGCTGATGCTACTGACCGAAATTTTGTTGATAAGATTCTTCAAAAAATAGGCGTTCAGATTTTATAAATTACTTACTAAGAGTAAATTTGCACGGAATTATCAGGAATCAGCAATTAAGTAAAAATCAGTACAGGCAATGGACGAGAACGACGAATTAGAAGAAGGAACTTTTGAGGATGATATCTCCGGTGAGAGTTTACCCGCTGAAGATTCAGGAATAATATTGTCTGAAACCGAAGAATTGACAGGTGCCGCTGGTCTGCATCAAACCACCTACCTTCCGGGGATGTATCAGAATTGGTTCCTCGATTATGCGTCCTATGTAATCCTCGATCGTGCCGTACCCGAAGTCCTCGATGGGCTGAAACCTGTACAAAGACGAATCCTGCACAGCATGTGGGAACTTGAGGATGGCAGGTACAACAAAGTTGCCAACGTAATCGGTAACACCATGAAATACCATCCGCATGGCGATGCTTCAATCGGCGATGCAATGGTTCAGATAGGTCAGAAAGATTTATTGATTGACACCCAGGGAAACTGGGGAAATATACTTACAGGCGACAGAGCAGCTGCGCCACGTTATATTGAAGCTCGTCTTTCAAAGTTTGCACTTGAAGTAGCTTTCAATCCGAAAACCACCAAATGGAAACTA
>JAIFMH010000124.1 GCA_020048595.1 Bacteroidota bacterium
ATGAAACAAGTAATTGAGGCAGAGCTCGGAATGAAGGAAAAGATCACATTTTTCGTAAAGATGTACCTTAAAACTTTACTTGAAAATCCTTTTATACCTGCTTTTATCATAAACACACTTAATTCAAATCCTGATCGCTTCCTGAATCACATTAAAAAATCAGGTTTAAATCCAATGTTACTGCAGAAACAGATTGATGATGAGGCTGTCCTAGGACTCATCCGACCGATGAAGGCAGAGCATCTGCTTGTAAATATAATTTCAATGTGTATCTTTCCTTTCGTTGCCAGGCCTATTGTGCAGAGCATGTTCGAAATGACTAACGAAGATTATCAACGGTATCTGAAATCACGGGAAACCGAAATTGTAGATTTTGTACTAAAATCAATTGTAGTATGATGTACAGAACATTTTTAATTCTATTTGTAAGTATGCTTGCCACGGGTGTTTTGGCTCAGCAGCAAACACTTACACTCGATAGCTGTCTTGCTGCAGCCATGAGGAATCATCCGCTTTCGGATCAGAACGAAATTTATACCGAAACCAGTTCGCTTCAGCAAAAGAATATTGATAACGGAAAACTCCCGCAACTTAACATTAATGGCCAGGGAACGTACCAGAATGAAGTAATACAGCTTCTTTACAATATTCCGGGAGCGCCGGCTCCGGTAATACCTAAAGCACAATATAAAATGTCGCTCGATGCCAATCAGCTGATTTACGGCGGAGGAAATATTGATGCACAGGGAATCATAGAGGACTACAACCGGCAGATAAACCAACTGAACAACGAAGCTGAATTATACAAAATCCGTGAGCGGATCAATCAGTTGTATTTCAGTATATTACTTTCCGATTTAAATATTGGGGTAATTGAAAATACAGTTTCGGATCTGAAAGTGCGGGCAGCAAAGGTTAATGCTTCGGTTAAAGAAGGTGTAATGCTACCTTCGGCGGCTGATGTGCTGCAGTCGGAAATACTGAAAGCTGGTCAGCGCCTGCTTGAAGTGAAAACCCAGAAACGAATGCTCATTAATACCATGGCTGTACTTACCGGCCTGACTCTAAACGGGAACACTTCTTTCACAGAGCCTAAACTGGAAGTTAATCTTTCTGTTTATTCAAACCTGCGGCCTGAGTTTGGTGTTTTCGGATTGATGCAGCAAAAACTGGAAGCTACCAAAAAGCTTACTGTTTCAAAAGACCTGCCGAAAGTATATGGTTTTGGAACTGCAGGTTACGGGAATCCGGGATACAATTTTTTTAAAGAAGGGGCAGCTTTTTTCTACACGGTGGGGGCCAAGGTTACATGGAATTTCTGGAACTGGAACCAAACTAGCCGGGAAAAACAGATCCTCGATCTGAACAGTACAATTATTGAAAACCAGAAAAACGCCTACGACCTGGCCAACAAAGCCCAGGTGCAGCAATACCTGGCTGATGTTCAGAAAGCAGATGAGCTGTTGCAAAGTGATGATGAGATCATTAAACTGAGGAAATCAATCACGCTCTCAGCCGCAGCGCAACTCGAAAACGGAACACTCACCGCAACTGAATTTGTTACCGAACAACTTGCCGAAGAACAAGCTTTGCTAACATTGAATCTTCATAAAATGCAACTGCTGCAATCGAAAGCGCTTTACAAGGCGGCAACTGGAGGATTGTAATGATTAAAAGAAATTGGAACAACCTGATTTTAAACCAATAATATAAAAGCAACCAGCATATGAGTAAAAGCGTTGATTTGCCGGAAAGCCGGAAGTTGCTTCAAAGTATAGTTTCGTTAATTGATAATGCACGAAAGAATGTTGCACTAGCTGTTAACAGTGAATTAACGTTGCTTTATTGGAATATAGGCAAACAAATAAATGAGGATATTTTAAATAATAGCAGGGCTGATTATGGTAAAAATATAATTTCGGAGCTTAGTGAAAAGCTGACTTTTACTTATGGCATTGGCTTCAATAAAAGGAATCTACAGAGTTTCATTAAGTTTAATTCTGTTTTTCAGGACATTACGATTTTGCACACACTGTGTACAAAATTGACCTGGAGCCATTTTCGTGAAATAATCTACATTGAAGACAGCTTGGCTATTTGAACGTACAGCAATAAGTAAAAAGCCGGAGCAAACTATTATTAACGATTTAGAGTTAATTAAAAACGAAAAACAAATCAGTCCCGATTTAACTTTCCGGGATCCGTACTTTTTAGATTTTTTAGGTTTACATGATTCTTATAGTGAGAAGGATTTGGAATCAGCCATACTAGCAAATCTGCAGACCTTTATCATCGAGATGGGTAATGAGTTTGCTTTTCTCGCACGTCAGAAGAGGATTTCAATTGATAATGTTGATTATTCTATCGATTTATTGTTTTACCATCGTGGCTTGCGCTCTTTAATTGCGATTGACCTGAAGCTTGGGAAATTTAAACCTGGTTATAAGGGTCAAATGGAATTGTATCTTGGCTGGCTCGAAAACAACGAACAAAAAGAAGGCGAAAATAAACCTGTGGGGCTTATTCTGTGTACTGAAAAATCTCCAGAACAAATTAAATATCTGATGCTCGATAACCACGATCAAATTAAAGTAGCAGAATATGTTACCCAATTACCACATAAAAAAATACTTGAACAAAAACTTCAGAAAGCAATTATAATAGCTCAGAATACTTTAAAAATATAGTGCTTTTCCCTTTTATTAATAGTCAATAGTTGCATGCATATTACGGACCTGAATTAATACAACAACCTGAATTTAACAACACCTATCATACAATGGCAACAACCCGCAACCTGTTTTTATTGATAGCCCTGGTTTGGTTATCATCCTGCAGCAACAGCAACAATCTGAGTGATGCATACGGAAATTTCGAAGCCGTGCAGGTAACCGTTTCGTCCGAAAGTACCGGAAAAATTCATTTTCTGAATGTGGAAGAAGGATCTCAACCCGATTCGGGAAGTATTATAGCTTTGATTGACACCACCGATTTGTATTTAAAAAAATTGCAGCTTCAGTCGCAAAAGAAAGCTGTTTCGGTAAAACGAAGCAATATCGGTAGCCAGATTGCCGTTCAGCAGCAGCAAAAAGCAAACCTGGTGGTAGAGAAAAACCGTGTTACAAAACTTATTGCTGAAAAAGCGGCAACACAAAAACAGCTGGATGATATTAACGGTGCCATCGATCTGGTTGATTCACAGGTTGCATCCATACAAACCCAAAATGCCGGAATTACTGAAGAAATGGAAGTTATCGACAGGCAGATAGCACAGGTAAATGAATCCATCCACAAATGTTATATCCGGAATCCGGTAAAAGGAACCGTTCTCAGCAAGTTTGCTGAAGCCGGCGAGATAGCTGCTCCTGGTCGGGCGCTTTATAAAATTGCTGATCTTAGCGTGATGGAACTTAAAGTTTATGTGTCCGGAACGCAACTTCCTGGGGTAAAACAAGGTGAGCAGGTGGAGGTTTTGATAGATGCAGATAAAAAAACAAACCGTAAATTAAGCGGTATTGTGAGCTGGATTTCGCCAAAGGCTGAATTTACTCCCAAAATTATTCAAACCAAGGAAGAGCGTGTAAACCTGGTGTATGGCGTAAAGATCCGGGTTCCAAATGATGGCAGTCTTAAAATTGCGATGCCGGCAGAAGTAAATTTTATTGCGAAAAACGAATAGTACAATCTAAATTTAATTCAACCAAGTTTAATTTAATCCTGAAAACCATGAAAATCACTATCACAGCAGCATTACTAGTAATTTCAATGGCATTTGCCGGTTCGGCCAGTGCACAGTCAAAAGCGGATAAAATTTTAGGGTATTACCTTACCTACGATGATGAAACTGGTGCAGAGAAATCGCAGGTACAGATTTACAAAGATGCAAACGGAAAATATTACGGAAAAATTGTTTGGCTTAAGGAACCTCTTACTACTGCCGGAAAACCAAAAGTTGACGATAAAAATCCTGATACTAAACTTCAAAAACGTGCTATCATAGGTCTCGAAATGCTGAAAGGATTCAAGTATAATGAATCAGACAATGAATGGATTGAAGGCACAATTTACAATCCATCAAGTGGGAAAACCTACAATTGTTACATAAACTTTGAATCGGCTAATAAAGTCAAGATCAGAGGTTATATAGGTGCTTCCTGGATGGGAATTGGTAAAACAGCTTACTGGACTAAGGAAGCGGCGTTGAGGAAATAGGGGTTAGGTTTTGGGTTTTAGGAGTTAGGGCGCTTCAATTTTCGTGCAGTGGTTTTTCCCTTGCTTACTCTGCTTCTTTGTCCATTTTAGCCCGATTACCGTTCTCCACAAAATTCTTCATTTAATATAATGTCAGCCAACATTTCCATACAAGCAGCCAACATAACAAAACGTTATGGCGATAAAACTGCGCTTGATGATATTTCATTCGACATTGCCAAGGGTGAGTTATTCGGATTTATAGGTCCCGACGGTGCCGGAAAAACAACCTTGTTCCGTATTATTACAACCTTGCTGAAACCGGGAAACGGAATTATGACTGTTGAAGGACTTGATACGGTTAAAGATTATATTAAGCTCCGTAAAATTCTGGGTTATATGCCAGGTCGTTTTTCGTTGTACCAGGATCTTACGGTTGAAGAAAACCTGAAGTTTTTTGCCGGTATTTTTAAAACCACACCTGAAGCCAATTACGAACTGGTGAAAGACATTTACAGCCAGATTGAACCGTTTAAGGATCGGAAAGCCGGGAAACTTTCGGGCGGAATGAAGCAGAAACTCGCCCTTTCGTGTGCCCTTATTCACAAACCCGAAGTTCTTGTGCTCGATGAACCTACAACCGGTGTTGATGCGGTTTCCCGCATCGAATTCTGGGAAATGCTGGGCAGGCTGCGCCGGAGCGGGATAACTATTGTTGTTTCAACACCGTATATGGATGAAGCTTCCCGGTGTGATCGTGTTGCATTGATGCAGAACGGCAAAATTATGAGCATTGATACACCGGAAGCAATCCGCAACAATTACGGCAGGGATTTGTTTGCCGTTAAAACGGACGATACTTATCGTTTACTCAGCGACCTAAGGCAGTATAAACCCACCAGGACGGCTTTCCCGTTCGGGGAGCACATTCATGTGTCATTGGCTGACGAGTCGGTTAAAACAGCCGAAATCATTTCTTATCTTGAGGCAGCGGGTCACAGCAATATTCATATTTCGAAAATCGAACCATCGGTTGAGGATTGTTTTATGGAGATGATGAGTACTGAGAGTAGTACAAGGGAAAAATAGAAATTGAGTGAGAGGCGAGTGGGCGAGGGGCGAAGGGAGACAAGGCGAGGGGCAACAAGGCGATCCTTTGAGGGTAAGCGTGGTATAAATCAGGATTTTAAATGTCATTCATAAATGAAAAATTGCTGGTTCACCAATTATAAATAGAACAAAAGAACAAAAGAACATCTGAAGTATAAAATCCGTAACGTCCTATACCATTCGCCCGATCGCCCCTCTCCTTGTCGCCTTGTCGCCCCTCGCCAACCTCCCTAATCCCTAAATCCCAACCCCCAAACCCTGAATGAAAATCATAGAAGTAGAAAACCTGGTAAAAAAGTTCGGCAGTTTTGTTGCCAACGACCATCTTACTTTCTCGGTAGATGAAGGGGAGATTTATGGTTTCCTGGGAGCAAACGGCGCTGGGAAAACGACTGCTATGAAAATTCTTTGCGGATTATCAGCTCCAACTTCAGGTAAAGTAATGGTAGCAGGGTATGATGTTTATCGTCAGTCGGAAATGATTAAAAAACGAATCGGATATATGAGCCAGCGGTTTTCGTTGTTTGAGGATTTATCCGTTTGGGAGAATTTCCAGTTTTTCGGAGGCATTTACGGACTAGCGCCTGCAAAAATAAGAGAGAGAACCACAGAACTCCTTGGCCGGCTGGGACTGGAAAGCGAAAAAAACCAGATTTTAGGTTCACTACCTTTGGGCTGGAAGCAGAAACTGGCGTTTTCGGTAGCTATTATTCATCGTCCTTCCATTGTTTTTCTGGATGAGCCAACCGGTGGCGTGGATCCGATCACGAGGCGCCAGTTCTGGGAAATTATTTACGAAACAGCTAACCAGGGAATCACCGTTTTTGTAACCACGCATTATATGGATGAAGCTGAATACTGCCGCCGTGTCAGCATTATGGCTGATGGTAAAATTGTGGCACTTGATACACCTTCAAATCTGAAAGATAAATACAATGCGGCGAATATTGAGGAGGTATTTTTGAAGATTGCGAGGAATTGAGTGTGAAAGGAATTTACGATTTACGAATAAGACAAGGCATCGATATGACGAACAGAAAATAAATTTTAAAGTAAAATCTATCCGGGAAGATAAGCTTCTGCAATTGATAGAAGCAATTCATAAATACAGAAAAGGATTGGACCAGGAACTTTTAATTAAACAATAATCAATGTCCGAAACTCAAAACATTGAATACAAGCAAAGTTGGCACGACGACTATCTGAAATGGGTTTGTGGTTTTGCCAATGCACAAGGTGGAGTAATATTTATCGGCAAAGATGATAAAGGAACTGTTGTAGGTATTGACGATTACAAAAAGTTGATGGACGATATTCCTAATAAAATCCGCAATGCCATTGGTATAATGGTTGAAGTCAACCTTCATGAAGAAACTGGCATGTATTTTATTGAAATTGTAATTCATCCTTATTCAGTACCCATCTCGTTACGAGGCAGGTATTATTACCGGAGCGGAAGTACGAAGCAAGAATTAACAGGAGCATCGCTAAATGAATTTCTGCTGAAGAAATCAGGCAAAACCTGGGATGATGTAGTAGAGCCAAGAGCCGGTTTTAATGATATTGACGAAAAGACAGTCAGTGCTTTTTTAAAAGCATCAGAAAACGCTGGTCGTTTACCCGAAAATGAAGCTTTAGCATTGCCCGAATTGTTTGAAAAGCTTCGGTTAACTGAAAACGGGCAACTAAAACGTGCAGCTTTAGTTTTATTCGGTAAAGACCCGGGGAAATTTTACCCAAATATGTTTGTGAAGATTGGTCGTTTTGGAAAGGATGATGCTGATATCAAATTTCAGGAAGCCGAAGAAGGAAATATAATCCGATTGATTCAAGCCGTTTTAGGCCAACTCAATCATAAATTTCTGATCAGACCGATAGAATTTGAAGGAATGCACCGGATCGAGATAGGAGAATATCCGGTTGCAGCCATTCGTGAAATGTTGTTAAATGCTTTGGTTCATCGCAATTATATGGGTGCACCAATTCAAATTCGTGTGTATGACGATAAATTCAGCATTTGGAACGAAGGTATATTACCCGACGGATTGACTTTAGATGCTTTAAAACGGTCTCATTCATCACGGCCACGCAACCCTATTATTGCAGATGTTTGTTTTAGAGGTGGTTACATTGACGCCTGGGGAAGAGGAACAATTAGAATTATTGACACCTGCCGGCAAGCAGACCTTCCCGAACCTGAAATGAAAGAATTGGGCGGCGGTTTTATTATTACACTTTTCAAGGACAATATAACACCCGAACAGCTCACGAAGTTGGGGTTGAATGACAGGCAGATTAAAGCGGTAAATTTTGTGAAGGATAAAGGGAAAATTACGAATAGGGAATATCAGGAATTAAACGAATGTTCAAGAAATACGGCAAGCAATGACCTTGTAGATATGGTACGGAAAAACATTCTTGTTGGAAGTGATATTAAGGGAGCTGGAGCATTCTATCAGCTAAAATGAATTGCACATGAATTGCACAAATTGCACATTGATTGCCCAAAAATTGCATAAATGAAACCAAATGTATTTTGAGGAATTTTTCAAATGGCGGATATAAATGTAATGTGGCGGAAATAGAGATAAAGATGAAATCCATGATAAAGAAAAAGCACTTAAAAATATCTGATCCTAAAAAACGCAAACGCACAATCTAAAACAAACAAAAAAGTTGAATCTTAATGACTCTGAAAATCAATATTGACAATAGTTAACAAGGATGGACAACAGCGCACCTGGCGGTAATAAAGGATATAACAAATGGCGGGTTTAGAAACATAATTGACAACTACTGGCAATCCACCTCTTGTCATAGACGCAGCAAAAATAATAATTGAAAAAACTTACAGTTAATCCACCCCAAACGTAACTCGTAAATCTGAAATCGAAAATAATGAAAGGTTTTATCATCAAAGAGTTTTACCATATTTTCCGCGACATCAGGTCGATGGTTGTGCTTTTTGGTATGCCGGTGATACAGGTTTTGTTGTTTGGATTTGCACTTTCAACGGAAGTAAAAAATGCGCCGATAGCCATTATTGATCATTCCAACGACCAGGTTACCAGGGCTATCACTTCAAAATTGCTTTCATCAGGATTTTTTATCCTCAGCGACCAGGTTCCGGGTGAAGGACATATTGAGGAGGTTTTCAGGCATGGCAAAGTGAAAGAAGTAATTATCTTCGAAAGTGATTTCGCCACCAAACTCGAAAAGGAACACCAGGCCGGCATACAGGTAATTGCCGATGCCAGCGACCCGAATACAGCCAATTTACTGGTTAGTTATACATCCGCCATCATTAACGATTACCAGCAGGAATACCTCAAAGGAATGTCGCTGCCGGTTACAGTGCGAACGGAATCGCAAATGATGTACAACCCGGCTTTGAAGAGTGTTTTTATGTTTGTACCTGGTGTAATTACAATCCTTTTAATGCTGATCACAGCCATGATGACGTCCATTTCCATTGCCCGTGAAAATGAAATGGGTACCATGGAAATTCTGCTGGTATCGCCAATGCGTCCCATACAGATTATTGCCGGCAAAGTGCTTCCCTACGTTATTCTGGCTTTCTCCAATGCTGTTATCATTCTGCTGCTTAGTTATTTTGTGCTTGGAATGCCTGTAAAAGGCAGTCTTTTACTTTTGCTGGCCGAAAGCCTTCTGTTTATTGTGATGGCATTGTCGCTGGGAATTTTTATTTCAACGGTAAGTAAGAGCCAGCAAATGGCAATGATGCTTTCGATGTTTGCGCTGATGTTGCCGACCATTTTATTAAGTGGATTTATTTTCCCGATTGAAAATATGCCTTTGCCTTTGCAGATACTCAGTAATATCATGCCGCCGCGCTGGTTTATTATTATCGTGAAATCGATTATGATCAAAGGACTTGGATTTCAGTATATCTGGAAAGAAACTCTGATAATGGCCGGTATGGCTGTGGTTTTTATCGGGCTGAGTATTAAGAAATTTAAAATCAGACTTGAGTAGAAAGAGAGTGGGCGAGATGGCGAGTGGGCGAAGGGTGATAAGGAGAAAATTATGAAGTGGACTAGGGGACTATTCTTTAAGTCAAAAAGCAAAATTCAAAAGGCAAAGGTTAAAGTGAAGATTTGAAATATCCAGTAACCAGTAAACGTGAAACTAACAATTTGAAAACGATCCTTTACATATTACAAAAAGAATTCCGGCAGATTTTCCGTAATAAATCGATGCTGCCCATTATTTTTGTGATTCCGGTTTTTCAACTGTTAATACTGGCGTATGCAGTTACTTTTGAGATAAAAAATATCAACCTCGTAATTGTCGACCAGGATCATTCGGTAGTTTCGAGGCAGCTGGTTTCAAAATTTTCGGCTCCTGCATTTTATCATATTAAGGAATATGCTGATTCGTATGCGCAAGCTGAAGAGCTGCTTAAAACCGGTAATGCGCACCAGATTCTTATCATCCCAAACCGTTTTGAACGCGACCTGCAAAAAGAATCAAAAGCTTCGGTTCAACTGATAACCAATGCTATCGACGGGAGTGCAGCAGCTATTATGAATGCCTATGGCAATTCGATAATTATGGATTATAACCTGGATATCCTTGTTGACCTTTCCGGAGGAATGGATCTAAAACCGCCTTTCGATATAAGGTATTCCTACTGGTTTAACCCGGAACTGGATTACAAAACCTATATGGTGCCGGGAATACTGGTATTGCTTGTAACCATCATCGGGATGTTTTTATCGTCCATGAATGTAGTGCGCGAGAAAGAAATGGGAACCATTGAACAGATCAATGTTTCGCCTGTGAAAAAATACCAGTTTGTAATCGGCAAGTTGCTGCCATTCTGGTTTATCGCTTTGTTTGAGCTTGGATTTGGTCTTACGCTTGCACGCATTGTTTTTGATATTCCTATACTTGGAAGCCTCTGGCTTATTTTTGGAGTAGCCTCGGTTTATTTGCTGGCTGTTCTTGGTATAGGGCTTTTTATATCAACCATTGTTAATACGCAGCAGCAGGCAATGTTCCTGGCTTGGTTTTTCGCTGTGGTGTTTATTATGATGAGCGGTTTGTTTACGCCTATTGACAGTATGCCTGAGTGGGCACAAAAGATAAATGTCATAAATCCAATTGCATATTTTATCAGGATTATCCGGATGATAATGCTGAAAGGATCAGAGTTTCAGGATATTCTGAAGCCATTTACGGCTATTGCAGTTTATGCAGTAATTTCCTTAACCATGGCGGTTTGGCGCTACCGGAAAGTTGCATCCTAAATAAGAAGAACCGGTACATGCGCCAGGACAGAAGACGCATTAAAACCGGTTCATACTAAAAAATCAGAATTTTCCTTTTGCTAACCTTTTCTAAAATGCCTTATGAACTTTTTCAACCACTTCAGTTGTTGTAATTTCAAAAGGTAAGTCAGCCTTGATATCTGCAGAAGATGCGCCGATTATCGCTTTGTATTTACCGGCATCCGTGATCCAGGCTTGTTCCAGAGTATTGAATGACGCGATATTTGCCTTCAAAAATTTCAGGCTTACGGTTGCGCTTTCACCCGGTTTAAGTTCAGCCGTTTTAGCAAAAGCCTTGAGCTCTTTCGCAGGTTTTTCGGTGTATTTAACCGAAGGAGCGGCAACATAAAGCTGCACAACTTCTTTGCCCGCATATTTCCCGGTGTTTTTAACCTCAACGGTTACCGTGTACTCTCCGTTGTTCTCCGAAAGATTTGCTTTGCCATACTCAAAAGAAGTAAACGACAATCCGTAACCAAATGGGTACGAAACAGGCACTTTATACGTATCGAAAAACCTGTAGCCAACAAAGATATCCTCTGCGTAAACGGTGTAGTCTACATTCCGAACCTCATTTTTTACAGTTCCGTTATTACCTCCCAACAAAGCCATACTGAATTTTTCTTCTCTTCCAATCGGAAAATTTTCTGTTGACCAGGCATCTGAGAAATTTACAGGATAGGTATCTGTTAATTTACCTGAAGGATTAATTTTCCCGGCAAGAGCGTCGGCAACAGTGTTTCCACCTTCCTGGCCAGCCTGCCCGGCGAGAAGAATGGCATCAGGTTTTAATTTCCAGCTGGCAGTTTCAATAACACCACCGGAGTTCAGAATTACTATAACTTTTTTACCGGCACCCTGAAAAGCAGTGCATACAGCTGCAATGAGCCCCTGTTCATTTTCCGAAAGATTAAAGTCTCTCTCTATTTTTCTGTCAATAAACTCACCCGAAATTCTACCGATAGTAATGATAGCCACATCATTTGTTTTAACTGCGTTGGCAAGCAATTGAGCTGATGGAATAAATTCATCAGGCCTGGCTTTAGGTAAAAACTTTGCGATTGGATCATCGTCTGGTTTAACTTTTGCGGCTTCTGCAGCCATGTATTTTATATATGCATCAGCAACCTCTTTACTTGTTTTGTACCCTGCGTTTTTAATGCCGTCAGTCAACGAAACTGTATAGGCTTTATTCACATCACCTGATCCTGTTCCGCCAGCAATAAAATCGTAGGATGTAATACCAAACGCAGCAATATTCTTTACTGAAGAAGGAAGTGGAAGTGCCTCGCCCGTATTTTTAAGAAGAATAATTCCTTCGGCTGCTGATTGCCTGGTAATAGCTGCGTGAGCAGCCAGATCGGGTTTATTTGAGTATTTGTAGCCTTTAAAACGTGGTGACCGGAGAACAAGTTCCAGAACTCTTTGTACACTTACATCAACCTGATCCATTGAGAGTTTTCCGCTTTTCATGGCAGCTAACAGGTCGTCATACTGCCTGGGAAGGCCGGGTTCAAATAAATCATTGCCTGCCTCAACTCCTTTAACAGCATTGCTGCCGCCAAACCAGTCAGTCATAACCAATCCTTCAAATCCCCATTCGTCCCTTAGAATATGGGTTAATAAATCCTTATTTTCCGATGTATACGTTCCGTTGATGTAATTGTACGAACTCATAGCTGTCCAGGGCTGAGCCTCTTTAACAGCGATTTGAAACCCTTTCAGGTAAATTTCGCGCATAGCCCGGGCCGATATCCGTGCATCATTATTCATGCGGTTTGTTTCCTGGTTGTTGGCAGCAAAATGTTTGATGGATACGCCAACACCATTGCTCTGAACACCTTTGATCATAGAAGCTCCAATTTTTCCGGTAACAACAGGATCTTCGGAATAATACTCAAAGTTTCGTCCGCAAAGGGGATTTCTATGAATATTCATGGCAGGAGCCAGCAGCACATCTGCTCCGTACTCTAAAACTTCATTACCCATGGCTTTACCAACTTCTTCAACCAAAGTGGTATTCCATGTTGAAGCCAAAACCATTCCGACAGGAAAGCCCGTACAGTAATAGGTGTTTTTGTCGCCTTCACGGGTTGGGGAAATCCGTAAACCAGCAGGTCCGTCAGCCAGAACAATGGCAGGAATACCCAAGCGTGGCAAAGGATAGGTTGTACCTGCCGCACCCGGAACCAGCAAACTGGTTTCGCCTATTACAGCCATATCTCCACCAAATTCCGGCATTCCGGTTCCGGTTAAAATATGAGCTTTTTCCTCCATAGTCATAGCTTTTATAACATCGCGGAGTGGTGCTTTTCCCAATTGCGGGTCATTTTGAGCGGTGGTTTTATTTGGCATAATTGCAGGAATGGCTGCTGTTAGCAGCAGGTAAATAAAAAGTCTTTTTTTCATGGATGCCGGGGTTACATTTTTGAAGCACTAAAATTAGAACTTACCCCAAAATATGCAATTGATCTATATCAGAAAATGCTTCGCATACGTATGATATTTAACGAAGATGAAACCACTAAAAAAGCTGCTGAATTCAGATTTCAGCAGCTTTTTTTAATGCAATATCCCTGGTTTTATTTCAATTTAAATCCTACTTTGCTTCTTACATCTGCAGATGAAGCTCCGATTAAGGCTTCAAAATCACCAGCCTCAGCAACCCAATTGTGTTTATCGGCATCGAAGAAACTCAAAGCAGCTTTATCAACAGTGATTGATACTACTTTTTCCTCACCGGCTTTCAGGTTTACTTTTTCAAATCCTTTCAATTCTTTTACAGGACGTGGTAAGGATGATTTTAAATCGCTGATATACAACTGCACGATTTCTGATCCTTCGCGTGTGCCTGTGTTTTTGATGGTAACAGTAAAAGTGATTTTATCAGCATCATTCATTTCCTTTTTGTCGGCTGTTACTTTTCCGTATTCGAAAGTGGTGTAGCTGAGTCCGTGTCCGAAGCT
Source organism: Bacteroidota bacterium (assembly GCA_020048595.1). GTDB lineage: Bacteria > Bacteroidota > Bacteroidia > Bacteroidales > UBA4417 > UBA4417. Next base: position 13,562 of record JAIFMH010000124.1, read on the forward strand.
GAATAAAGGTTTGATTTTTTGTTTATCAGTCCAGCGGTAGCCAACAAATATTCCTTCGTTATAAGTCACCTGTCCGTTACTGCCGGGATATTCGCCCAAAGCATGTGCTCCGTTATCATTCAGTTTTACAGGAAAAGTGAACGGCAATTTTCCCGACGGATTAACGTCACCTGCCAATACTGCGGCAATGGCATTTCCAGCTTCGCTACCTAAAAACCAGCCCTGAATAATGGCGGGAACTTCGTTTACCCATGGCATGGCCACAGCATTACCCGAAATATTTACCACTACCAGGTTTTTATTTACTTTGGCAAGTTCGCTGATTAATTTGTCCTGGTTGTAAGGAAGCTCAAGGCCTAAACGATCCGCACCTTCACTATCCTGATGTTCGCTTTTATTTAATCCACCAACAAATATTACGTAATCAGCGCCTTTTGCTAAGTTAACAGCTTCAGTCAATAACTCATCAGCCGAACGTGTTTCCTTCAGATCCTGACCTGTGGAATAACCGTCAGCGGTGCTGCTTGCATCACCAACATAGCCGCGGGCGTATACAATTTCGGTTTGTGTTCCGGCTCTTTTCTTTAATCCGTCAAGCGGTGAAATTTCATATTTTGCTTTCAGTGAAGAACTTCCGCCTCCAACTGTCATCATCTTAACAGCATTTTCACCTATGACAGCTATCTTTTTAGCCTTGCTCAAATCGATAGGTAAAACATTGTATTTATTTTGCAAAAGTACAATACCGTCGGTGGCAATTTTATGACCGGCAGCAATATGATCTTCAGAAACCATAGCGCCAAAAGGTTTGTTTTTAGCCATTGCGGTAAGGAATTCCAACCGAAGTATGCGACGGACTTTTTCATCCAGTTCCTTTGTGCCTGCTTCACCGGATTTAATCATTGCCAGGTAAGGTTTAGCGAGGTAATAATTGTCGTAGTTATTGGTTTTACCCCATGCCATGCCGGGAGCCCATGTTCCGAATTCCATATCAAGCCCGTTGGTAATAGATTGGAGGGTATTGTGAGCACCGCCCCAATCGGAGATAACCACGCCTTCAAATCCCCATTCCTTACGGAGAATGTCATTCAGTAAATACTGGTTATGACAGCATTGTTCATTTTTATACAGGTTATAGGAACCCATGATGGCCCATGTTCCGCCTTCCATAACTGCAGCCTTAAAAGCAGGCAGATAAATTTCATACAAAGTCCGGTCATCAACATTTACATTCACTTTATCGCGATCCACTTCCTGGTTATTCAGCGCAAAGTGTTTCACGCATGCGGCTACTCCGTTTGACTGAACGCCTTTGATATAAGGCACAACCATTTTTGAGGATAAATAAGGGTCTTCGCCCATATATTCAAAATTGCGGCCATTGAGTGGTGTACGGTAAATATTAACTCCCGGACCCAGCAGCACATTTTTATTGCGGTACCGTGCTTCTTCGCCTAAAGATATGCCATACAGCAGCGACAAATTCTTATCCCATGAAGCAGCAAGGCAGGTTAAAGCCGGGAAGGCAAAACATGAATCATTTGTCCATCCGGCCTGTGACCATTCGTCCCACAAAACTTCGGGGCGTACACCGTGAGGACCATCGGATGTCCATATTTCGGGAATGCCTAACCTGGGTACACCCGCAGAGCTGAATTTGGATTGAGCATGAATCATACCCACTTTTTCTTCAACAGTCATACGTGAAAGAGCATCTTCAACCCTTTCCGGAATTGACTTTGTATCATCAAGGTAATTCTTCATGTGTTTCTTAAGTTGTTTTTATTGTTTATTGTTTTGGTATTCAGGAAAGGAAATGCTTTAGGGAATCATCATTCCGTGATTTGGCAATTAAGGCGATAAAGTTAATTGGAACGGCAAAGATACCAAATGATCTATATCAGAAAATTCATCAGTGCCGATATCTTTTCCTCGCTGTTAAATGATATCTTTGTAACAGGATTTTTGATCCGGATCAGAAATATGGCTGATGCAACCGATATAGCAAAAAAGCTTACTGAAAAGATTGTTACACTCCCTGCTCAAGAGTTAAACGCGTTAGCGTCAATATTAGTCAGGATAGAAGTGCATAAAGGTGAGATGATTTTGCGGGAAGGGATGATTGCAACAGATTTTTACTACATTGAATCAGGCCTCTTACGACAGTTTTATTATAAAGGAGAGCGCGATGTTACAGAACATTTTGCCAGTGAAAAACAATTTGCAGTTTGTATATTAAGTCTCTTCAGGCAGGAGCCAACAAAACTAATCGTCGAAGCGCTCGAAAACGTAGTCATTTATTTGATTCCATATGTAAAACTGTTAGCGCTCACTGAAAAATACACACTGTTGGCAACATTTCTGCGCAAAATGTTTGAAGATTCACTTTGCATATCGCAGGAGAAAGCGGATTCGTGGAGGTTTGAAACAGCGCGGGAGCGTTACAACCGCTTTTTAATAGAATTTCCGGAAGCAGCCAAACGTGCTTCCATTAATCACATTGCTTCATATCTATTAATGACTCCGGAGTCGCTTAGCAGGGTGCGGGCTGGGGTTTTGTAAGCATCATGCACTGAAACCAGATCATTTTGTTGTGCATTTCTCCGGCATATGCCTATAGTTAGTATGAGGCCTGTGTTCATAGTTCATCATATATAAAAGCTCCCTCAGGCTTCCGCAACAATTTATATCTTTGTACCCGTGAGTCAATTTTTTTGACATACAGAAACCCAGCTAAAACATCCAAATCTGAAACTTAGAATTACTTCCGGATATCCGATTTTTTACCTGCTGATTATTTCAGCTGTTATTCGCGCATTGATGGCTTCCGGATTCTGCCTTGGCAATGACGAAGCGTATTATTACACCTATGCTTTGTATCCGGCGCTCAGTCATTTCGACCATCCGCCAATGGTAGGCTGGGTTATACAGTTATTCAGTTTAAACCTGACTTTCAACAATGAAATCTTTATTCGCCTGGCAGCCGTAGTAGCAGGAACAGTAAATACCTGGCTTATGTATTGCATCGGCAAACAGCTTCGCGATGAGCTTACAGGGTGGTACGCGGCTTTGCTTTACTCGGCGTCCATTTATGGTTTTGTGATTGTGGGAGTTTTCATTTTGCCCGATTCACCCCAAAGTGTTTTCTGGTTATCGGCAATTCTTTTGTTGTTAAAAGCTTTTCAGGGTGAGATTGACGCGACTGCAAAACGCAGGTTTTTACTGGCAGGTGTTTTTATGGGACTGGCCTTTCTGAGCAAATATACCACGGCGTATCTATGGCTGGGAATGATAATTTATATCCTGATTTACAGCAGAAAATGGTTAAAAACGAAAGTGTTTTACCTGGCACACATGGTAATGGCCTTGATGTTTCTGCCGGTAATTATATGGAATGCACAAAATGGTTTTGTAAGTTTTCTTTTCCACAGCGGAAGGGTAGAACCTGGCGCTACATCTTTTACACCTGATTATTTTCTAACCGAAATTCTGGGAGAAGCTTTGTACACAAATCCTTTTATACTGGTTTTGATAGTGATAGCCATTGTTGCATTATTCAAAGGGAAGTTTGATAATGAGAAGCCGCAGATTTCACTATTGGTTTGGTCGGCTCTGCCGCTGATAATTACATTCCTGGCTGTTTCCATTTTCAGGCGTACTTTGCCGCACTGGAATGGTGCCGGGTACATGACGCTGTTGCCATTGGCAGCACTTTGGCTTCGAAATAGTTCGGGACTAAGATTTCCAATGATTATTAATGCTTCGCTGGCTTTTTTAATCGTATTGCTGGCACTTTCATCAGCCCAGATTTTAACCGGTTTTATCCCGGTTGAACGATTTGTTAAAGCAGAAAAAGGAAAGGGATCAGCCGATTATTCGCTCGAAGTTTATGGGTGGAGGCAATTAGGAACTGAATTTAATTTGTTGGCCGATAACTATGAAAGAGAAGGAGCGATGCCCGTAAATGCTCCGATAGTAAGTTACCGCTGGTTTCCGGCGGCCAATTACAGTTATTATGCAGCGCGGGGAACCGGACGCTTTGTAATGGCAGCGGGCGATACTTCAGAAATACATAAATACGTTTGGATCAACCAGGTTCATGGCGGGTTCAGGCTCAACAGCGATGCATGGTATATTACTTCCAGCCGCGATTACAGGCATCCGCGATCCATGACGAATCTGTATTTTGAAAAAGTGTTGACTCCCGATACAATCAGCGTGATGCGGATGGGGAAACCGGCTTACTATTTCTATGTTTACAGGTTGAAAAATCTACAGTCGAAGAGATAGTGCCTTTTTCTATACGTACTCAATTATCTCCGCTTCGCCATGCAATATCATTACTCCATTCATCGCCAGTGAATCCAGGTCGTTTACTATAGGATAAACCGATACGGGAGCGATTTTTTTAATCCGGCTGATAAGCTTTTCGGAAAAGAACTTATTATTCATTATCGAGCCCATAATCAGGACTGCATCCACGTCAAATTCGAGCACAGCAGCCATACTGCCTATTTCCTTTGCAATCTGGTAGGCCATGGCATCAACAATAAAAGTAGCCTGTTCGTCGCCTTCGTCAACCATGGAGGTTACTGCCGAAAGTGATTTTGTACCCAGGTAAGCCTTTATTCCACCTTGTTCCGTAATGAGTTTGCGCATTTCTTCCCTGGTGTATTTGCCGCTGTAGCATAAATCAATTAACTGACCAACAGGAAGACTCCCGGTGCGTGTCATTGAAAAAGGGCCATCGCCGTCAAAAGCCTGGTTTACATCTACAACCTGTCCTTTGCGGTGCGCACCAACTGATACTCCTCCATTGCCAATATAGGCAATCACCATTTTTAAATCTTTGTAATTGCGGTTGATGCTTTTAGCATACTCACGTGAAATATTAAAATGGTTGAGTGCATGAAAAACGGAATTCCGTTCAATTTGCGGCAAGCCTGATACTTTGGCAATAGGTTCCATTTCGTCAACCACCACCGGATCGGCCAGGTATGCTTTGGCATTTGGTAGTTTTGATGCGATCTGATCGGCAATCAGCCCGCCCAGGTTGGTAGCATGCATTCCCATAACTCCAATCCGAAGATCGCGTTTCATTGCCTCGTTCACCTGGTAAACACCTGATTTAAGTGGTTTTATCAGACCGCCGCGAGCCATAACAACAGCAATATCTTCGAAATTGATCTGGTTGTTTTTCAGCTCTTCAAGGATCAGTCCTGTGCGGTAATCGAGTTCTTCAATTACATGCGAAAATCCGATCAGGGATTCCGGTTTATGACGTATCGATTTCAGAAAAATAAGGCTGATATTGCGATATACCGCTATTTTGGTAATATCTACTTCCGGATAAATTACCAGAATCTGTTTTGCTGACATGGTATTGGATTAATTTGAAAGGTCAAATTTATTAATATTTCCTGTATGTTTCCCGTTGGGAAGAAGTATTAATGAAAAGTTACAAGTTCCAGGTTCAATTGGAGCAATATTCACCATTCACTTATCACTCCTGCTCTTTTCCACCATCTCCTTCATCCATATGTTGATTGATGATGTACCAGGTTACGGCCCGGCCTAAGAAGTACATCACCAAAAGGAATATAAACGGATAATCAGACATAATGCCTATGTTTCCGGTATAATTAAGCAGAACCAAAAGGAGCCCAAGTACAGCTATTACGATCAAGTCGGGAATTCGTTGTTTGCTAAGCATAAGTTTAAATTTCAGCAAACTTAATAATTAAACCTGGAAAATTTATTGCCGGCAACAACCGATTCAATCATTTCCGGAATTACTACCGGAATTTTTTATGCTGTTTTTCATCAATTCTTTCAAATACAAAGCGGATGAGTGAAAAGCATTTAATATTACCAGGCACAAAATCAGAACCTTTTGCATGCTAAATTTATTTTGTATCGGGGAGGTTTAAAACCAACAACATATTTGGTTTGATCCGATATTATTACTATCTTT
>JAIFMH010000357.1 GCA_020048595.1 Bacteroidota bacterium
AAGAAATAGAGTTATTGCTAATATTCTAATACACAATAAATTTATACCAATAGACTAGCTGTCCATTAAATAAATATAACCTGCTACTTATATTCATAGGCCCGTTTTAGGTTAAACTATTCTATATACCTAAATGACCATTTTTTTTACTACATGAACAATAACCTACACATATCCGTGACAAAAATGCAACTTGTGTCATGACAAAGAACGTTAGCTTTGTTAATCATAGACTGAGAAAACTTATTGAAACCTAACCAAAATAATCTTCAAATGTTATGAAAGCAAAGTTCAAGATTCTATTTTTTTTGTTATTAATAGGATCACAGACTCTTATCGGTCAAACCATAAAAATCATTGGGACCGTGACTGGTGAGCAGGGGGAACCAATGCCCGGCGTTTCTGTGGTCTTAGTTGGAACTTATCTGGGTACCAGCACTGATTCCGAAGGGAAGTTCAGTTTAAATGCCGCGCCTGGAAATCAGCTAAGGTTCTCCTTTATCGGTTATCAGGATCAGATCATAACCATTGGGAATGAATCAGTGATTTATGTGCGAATGGCAGTTGCCAATACGCTACTTGAAGAAGTTGTTATAGTTGGTTATTCGACCCAGGTTAAGAAAAGTGTTGTTGGAGCAATTGCTCAGACTTCAGGCGAGGCCCTGAAGTCAAAAGGTACCGTAGGAAACCTTACAGATGCTTTAAGCGGTATAATCCCCGGGGTAACTGTAATGACCAAAACCGGTTTGCCTGGTACCACCGGTGAGCATGGAAATGAAACCGACATCCTTATTCGTGGTTTGAGTACCTGGAACAACTCGCAACCGCTTATTCTTGTCGATGGTGTGCAACGTCCGATGAGTGATGTATCAGTTGACGAAATTGAGAATTTTACTGTTCTTAAGGATGCATCGGCAACGGCAGTATTTGGTGTGAAGGGTGCAAACGGGGTAATACTTATCACTACCAAGCGCGGACAAACAGGTAAAGCAAAAGTGTCGTTCGAAGTGAATACATCAGTGAAATCAATTTCCAAAATGGAAAAACCATTGGAATCGTACGATGGATTAGTGGCCAGGAACTGGGCCGTAATTCATGAGTTCCCATTGATGGATGCGGCAAAAATGGATAAATATACCTCACCACGTATTCTGGGATATTATCGTGATAATGTTGACCCGGAAAAATATACCAATGTTGACTGGCAGGATGTCATGATCCGTGATCATACAGTGAGCTCAAAATACAGCGTAAATGTATCGGGAGGTACCGAATTCGTGAAATACTTTTCTACTTTATCATACATTGATGAAGGGGATATCATGAATACCGGAACAGGTGACAACCCTCGCGGGTATAAAAACGAATTTAAATACCAGCGTATCAATTTCCGTACCAATCTCGATTTTTTGTTAACCAAAACAACTACGTTTAAAGTAAATCTAAGTGGTTATTATGGAAGGCAACAAGCGCCGGATCAGTTTAAAAATGCTTTTTGGCCAAGTCTTTACAGGTATGCTCCAAATACTCCTCTCCCAATCTACCCTGATGGCACATTTGGAGCGGATGATAAAGATGTGCTAAATTACATGGGTAACAATATGTACTTCGATCTTTTAACAGGAGGAACGAAAGTTGAGAAACGCACCGCCCTTACAAGCGACTTTGATCTGGAACAAAAATTGGATTTTATCACCAAAGGACTTTCGGCAAGGGGCCGTATTTCTTTCGACAACTATTTTACATCAGAGGGTAGTGATACAGAAGATCCAAGTGGTTATGTCCTCAAACGGTTCGATGTGCAGAGCAATTCATGGGTTTACATTATACCTTTAAGTACTACCAATAATTTCGATTTCTATCCGGAACCACTGGGTTATACCCTGGAATCTCCTGCTTCATCAGCAACCCGGCGTAATTTATATTACGAGTTGGCTTTGAACTATAAACGCAGTTTCGGAAAACACTCTGTTGAAGCTTTAGCGCTTTTTAGCAGGGAGCAAAATGCCACTGGCAGTAACTGGCCAAGCAAGCGTGAAGACTGGGTAGGTCGTGTTAAGTATGAATACGCTGAAAAATACCTTTTCGAAATGAATGGTGCATACAATGGTTCTGAAAGATTTGGGCCCCAGTACAAATTCGAATTTTTCCCTTCAATTGCAGTCGGATGGCGTGTCAGTGAAGAGTCATTTATCAAAAACAATATTCCTCAGATATCAAATCTGAAACTTCGTTATTCAATTGGTTGGATTGGCAGCGATAATTTAGGTAATGATGCCCCGCAGTGGGGATACCTGACTACATGGAATCCATACAATAACAGCCGGGGAAGTACTTTTCAAAACCAGGTTCAAGACCGGGGTCCTTCCTTTGGTAATGGTATAGGTGGTACTAATTCTATATATGTTAATCAGTCCTTTGTAGAAGGCGCAGTTGGTAATCCCAACATTCGTTGGGAGTCAAAGCGTTCACAAAACTATGGTATTGAGATAGGTTTGTTCAACGATTTAATTACCGGATCTGTTGATTATTATATCGACTATAGGTATGATATGCTGATTCCTTCTTCACAACGAACAGCGATTCCCGATTTTTTCGGGCAAAAAGCACCATCTGTTAATGCAGGCGAGGTGAGTTCGAAGGGTCTGGAATTAGACTTTAGAGTTAATAAGACATTTGGCAAAGTGAACCTTTGGGGTACCTACACGTGGACTGTAGCTAAAAACAAAGTATTATACCAGGAGGATGCCGAGCTGTTACCAGCCTATCAGAAAAAAGAAGGGTATCGGATTAATCAGGTTAGAACACAAATGGCAGCCGATATGATTACCAGCTGGGACGAGCTCTATACAGGCGTTATGGGGGAAAGCAGTACAGGGAGAAAAAACACTTTGACGGGTGGTGCCCGGTTGATTGACTTTAATGCGGATGGTTTCATTAACGATAACGATGCTACTCCTTTTGGTTATGCACGGCAGCCTCAAAACACTTATAGTTTTGCCTTCGGAGGAGACTATAAAGGATTAACGCTGCTGGTTCAGTTCATTGGTATGTATAATTCAACCATCAGCGGAGGTGCATATGCTGAGGAGATGTACAATGGCTTTCCTTCAACCTTTCAAAGCATGGCCGACAGAACAGCCATGCCTGAATATGGGGTAAGTAATCCTACATATCGCGCTTTTGGTATAGACAAAAAAGGTGCAATCGGACATTGGATATATTATGATGGTTCTCTGTTTCGTCTGAAAACATTAGAGTTAAGTTATTCATTACCTCAGGCGATAATAAAAAGGATGTCGATCGATAATGTCAGACTTTTTGTAAACGGAAATAACCTGTGGTTATGGAATCACCTCCCGCAAGATGTAGAAGGTACTGAATTAGCTGGTGGTACTGCTGGTGAGTCAAATTTGAAATACCCTGCCACAAAATCTTTCAACTTTGGTATTAATGTAACACTTTAATGAAAATTAAAATGAATGCAAAAAAAATAAAACTGGTTTTATTGATACTTCCTGTTTTAATAGCATTAGGGAGTTGCGAAGAATATCTTAATGTGCCATCTGAAGCAGATGTAACCGAGGAGAAAGTTTTTGGAACATATAACCTGTTTCAGGGATATGTTGATCAGATGTATCCCTGTATACTTGATCACAACCGTACTTATTATACATGTACCGGTGAAATGGGTGGCGAAGCTATCAGCCCCGGAGGAAACCATACATCATACAGGGCTCTTCGTGGAAATTACAGGGACTTCTTAGATCGTGGTTATTACCAAACAACCGATTTTGTAGGTATTTGGCAAAACGGGTGGAGAGTAATTCGTATGTGTAATATTGGTTTAAAAAATCTGGAAAGTGGATCATTGGTCGCAACAGATGAGGAGAAGAAACTGATAGAAGGGCAGCTAAGGTTCTTCAGGGCTTATTTTCATTTCGAAATTGCAAATGCCTGGGGTCCTATGCCATATATCAATGAAGTTTTGGCGGATGATTTTCAAAAACCCCGTTATTATGAATATAAAGGTAAGGAGAACTTTCAGGCAACTATGGAATATGTCGTTGAAGATTTTGAAAAAGCGGCTCAATTGCTGCCTGTTGCCTGGCCCGACCCATCTACTCAGCTAGGCAGGCTGACTGCACTTGCTGCGTTAAGCTATAAAGCAAAAGCACTCTTATGGGCAGGTTCGCCCTTGATGAATGAAAATTCAGGAGGCGCTGCTGAAGTGAACACAGAATACATGGAAAGAGCAGCAATAGCCGCAGATGAGGCAATTAAAATGGCCGAAAACAATCCTGCGAGCTATGGCCTGGTGGACTGGGCTGACTATAGTAGAAATTTTGCCAGAACTGACAAGACTGTGGTTTGGACAAAAGAAACTATTGTGGCGCTTTATAGAAATAATTTTGAAAAGGAGGTTTTTAGTGAATATACAGGACGTTCAAATGCCGTGAATAGTGGCGTGTTTGGTGGAAACGCGCAGCAATCAACACCTACACAAAACTATGTTGATAGATTTGAAATGGCTGACGGATCATTATACAATCCCGCGGTTCACGATGCCGACAATGCACTCCGTTGGAACGGTAGAGATCCACGTTTCAGGCATGCCATATATGTGGACGGAGATTTCCCTTGTACAGGCAAACAACTGAAAATGTGGACGCTACCTACGAAAGGAGCAACAATTGCAACAGATGGGCAATTGACACCATACGTCATTAAAAAGTTCTGGCCTTTTAATGTATCAGATAAAGCTGGAGACGCCACTCTTACACTTAATTATGCATTTAACAGCCCGCAAATGCGTTTGGCCGATGTGTATTTAATGTATGCCGAAGCGACAAACTGGGCCTATGGTGCCGGAAATAATGGCAATGCAACAGCTCCCGGAGCTAACCACACAGCATTGGAAGCGGTTAATTTGGTGAGACAGCGCGTAGGGCATGTACCAACAACAGCCACTGGCGGAGCACACGGGAATTTTCATACTCTGATTTTAAACGAACGTGCTGTAGAATTGTGCTACGAATCAAATCATCTTTGGAATGATATCCGCAGATATAAAATTGGCGAAACGTTACATGGTAGCAGCATTTTGACACTTGACTTTGATCAAGGCTATACAATTTTCCAACGTCGCGAAGTGCTTAAGATGACGTTTGAAAAAAGACAGTATTGGCTGCCATTACCACGTTCTTTAACATTTTTATACCCGGAATTTCCGCAAAATGATGGTTGGAACTAATTTAACTATACTACTTTATGAATAAAAATATAATAATAATATCTCTGATGCTTATTTGGACGATTTCATCAGTTCAAATAATAGCACAAGAGAAACAGGATACCAATAAGGTTGTACTTCAACCTTCAGAAGATTTGAAAGTTGACGGCGATATTTTTTTACCGTTTCAAACCATGAAAAAGGTTCGTACTACGGGTAATATCGCTGTTGTAGATGCCAATGAATCATTGGAAAGCGATTCACGCTTAGATTTTAATGCACACTTAAATGGAAAAGTACCAGGTGCTTTTGGAAACTTTGATTTTCACAGGCTCGGTGATGCCGTAACTGTAGTTGATGGTGTGATTCGTGATGCTTCGTATCTGAATATGCAGGAAATTGAACAAATTACTGTATTAAAAGATGCCTATTCGCGTATGCTTTATGGTTCTGATGGTGATGCTGCTGTTATTTTAATAACTACGAAATCAGGAGCAAAATTTAAAAAAGTGCTAAAGTTTACCTTAGAACAAGGTTTACAAACAGCTTTATCAATGCCCAAATTTTTAGATGCTGCAACTTACATGGAAACATACAACAAAGCATTTAAAAATGATGGCAATACGAATTCATTCTATCGCCAGGGGGTAATTGACAGTACCCGGAACAATTACGATCCTCTTCTTTATCCAAATAACGATTATTGGGGTCCGGAATTTGTAAACAATGCCTCCAACTTCACTAATTTCTATTCTGAAGCATCAGGTGGTAACGACAAAGTCCAGTACTTTTTGAATTTAGGATGGAAACGTAGTAAGGGGTGGTTGGCTTTACCTGAAAAGGATGGATCGAATAGATTAAACCTTCGTGGTAAAGTTGACTTCGAAGTTAATGATTGGTTAAAAATGAAAACTGATATCGTGGCCATTTTCGACTTTTATAATGGCCCACAAAGCTCTACATTCTTTTCAGACGCATCTACACTCCTACCTAACTCATTTCCACTTTTAATTCCAATGGACAGGGTGTTAAACCTCTCTTCACTTGCAGGTCAAAATCCGGTTGGAACTTCACTTCTTGGAGGTACCAGCGTGTACCAACAAAATTTATATGGTGATATGATTCGTGGTGGAAAACGTTCGGATATAAACCGCTTTTTACAGTATATGGTCGGATTTGATATAAATCTTGAGAAACTTACCAAAGGTTTAAAACTGTCAGGATTGTTTGATCTGGACTTTTTCAACTACTACTCTCAGTTTATCGATAATAATTATGCCGTATATGCACTGGGTCTGCCAGATGTTGCTGGAGACTTCAATTTGACAAAAATTGGCGTGGATAAATTTACTACTGCTCAAACAGTGAACAACGATTTCAGCTCATTTAACAGAAGTTACAATGGTTATCTTACTGCTAATTATGATCGGATATTCGGCAAGCATCAGGTTTCAGTTGTAGCCTTAGGTTATTATAAACAGCTGGTAGAAAACGAAGTGGTACAAGATTTAAAACGTCTTCGGTTTGGTGCACAAGCTAATTATACTTATGACAATAAATATATTCTTGAAGCTGGTTTGCTGAGCGAAGGAAGTAATAAAATGAATCCGGATAGCAGATTTAAAACTGTGCCTTCATTCGGCGCTGCCTGGATTTTGTCGAATGAGAATTTTATGAAAAACAACAGCGTTGTTGATTTTATAAAATTGAGAGGATCCTATGGGGTGCTTGTAAACGACAACTGGACACTTGGTGATTATAACGGTTATTTCCTTTATGAACAAAACTATGCAAGAACAGGGACATTTACTTACAATAATAGCTTAAATGCGAATTCAATAGTAACAATTCAGTCGCTGGGGAATATTTATGATTTTCAATCACGTAAAGAGTTTGTCGGCGGATTTGATGCCTATTTGTTAAACAAGAAACTTTGGATAGAATCTTCTTATTGGAACAGCTTAAGCTCCGGTAATATGGTTGCTCTTGCAAATAATGCACCTGCAACGTTGGGGATAATACCTTTTGGCAACTTTAACTCAACCCGTTATCAGGGTGTTGAGCTTGGACTTAGTTACAATGAGCAAGTGGGTGATATTAAAATGAATTTGGGTGTGAATTATGCGTATGCTACCTCTGCCATTACCAAATGGGAAGAACCCATTTATCCTGACCAAAACAAGCACCTTTCCAGAGTTGGAAATCCGATTAATGCAATGTGGGGCTTAACTGATGATGGACTTTATAGTTCTGCTGATTTTGAGCCTGATGGAACTACTCTGGTTGCTGGATTGCCTGTGCCAAGTTATGGTGTAGTACGCCCTGGCGATATTAAATACTTAGATGTGAATGGAGATGAAATAATTAATTCAGATGACGAATCAGCCTTGGGTGTAAATAGTAACAGCCAACAAATATCACTTATTATCGATTTGAACTATAAGAATTGGCAACTATTTATACTTGGTATTGGAAGCTGGGGAGGCAATGGATTTAAAAACTCAGACTACTATTGGTTTAGAGGGAATGAAGCGAAATACTCAGAAGTTGCTCTTAATGCATTCGATCCCGAAAATCCAAATCCAAATGCTGAATATCCGCGCTTAAGCCTGGGTAATGGTGATAACAACTATAAAAACTCTACTTTTTGGATGTACGACCGTTCCAGTTTCTCTATTTCGGCTGTTCAGTTAGGATATGATTTCAATTTACCACCCAATGCTACATTGAAATCGTTGAAACTATATGCAAGAGGAAGTAATTTGCTTTCAGCAGGCAAAAATATTGACATTCTGCAATTAAACTGGGATTCAGCACCTCAAAACAGAGTGTTTGCATTTGGCTTAATCGCAAATTTCGAATACTAACAATAACAAAGTGAATACTATGAACTTGATAAATGTATATAAATTTGCTTCAATATTCTTGCTGTCTTGCGTTTTCACGTCTTGCGAATCATTGCTCGAAGAAAACCTTACGGACGATAAGTATAAAGACGAAACAATATTTCAGAATCCGATTCTGGCCGAAGGAGTGTTGCTAAAGGCTTATGCCTTCATACCTGATGAGTATGACCTTAACGATAGTTATGCTACCGATGATGCTGTAACAAATGTTGTTACAAGTGATTTGATCAGTATGGCTACAGGTGGTTTTACTGCACGTTTATATCCTTTAAGTGTATACGAGGATAGTTATATTGCATTTATGCACCTTAATAGTTTTATTGCCAACATGGACAAAGTTGTCTGGGCATATAAAGAACCTGATTTTGCAGAACGGAACGATTTGTACCTTAAGAAACTGAAAGGAGAGGCTTACGCTTTACGTGCATGGTGGGGGGCCCGTTTACTTCAATATCATGGAGGTATGGGCAGTAACGATGTTTTACTTGGTTATCCAATTGTTAAGTCTGTAATTACAAATGCAGAAGCTGCCAAATTACCTCGTAATACCTATGCGCAGTGTGTTCAGCAAATATTTGACGATTGTGACAGTGCTATTCTCAAACTTCCGCTTAAATGGACTGATACCGGTCTAACTCCCAATCAAAAGCTGGTTATTGGTGCATATAATATGAATCGAATAAGTGGGATTGGAGCGATGGCTATAAAATCTCGTGTTGCATTACTGGCGGCGAGTCCGGCTTTTACTGCCCAAAGTGGTGTAACCATGCAGGAAGCTGCTCAAATGGCTGCAAATGTAATGACAGCGCATATTGGAATCACCGGCTTAGACCCCAAAGATGTTGAATTTTATAAGAGTGGTAATGTTACAACAACCCTTTTGAACACTTATCGCGAAGCTCTTTGGTTTACTTCTATAAAACCTAATGCTTCAGACCGTGAAACTAACTTCTTCCCTCCTTCAAAATTTGGAAAGGGACAGGTTAATCCTTCTCAAAATCTGGTGGAAGCTTTTGGTTTCAATACCGGGGAGCCATTCGATATCAGTTCTCCTTCCTATGACCCGGCAAATCCATACAATAACCGTGACCCGCGCTTAGCAAAGTATATCGTTTATCATAACACTAAGATAGGTGCAGATACTGTAAAAATAGTTTCAGGTGAAAATGCTACTGGTCCAACGGCCACCCGTACAGGCTATTTTATGCGTAAATTGCTCGATGAAACAGTATTGCTAAACCCTGGTGCCATTGTTGGTAAACCTCATAGTACCTTACATCTGCGCTATACCGAAGTCTTACTTAACTTTGCAGAAGCTGCAAACGAAGTTGGGGGCCCGGATTATGATATCGGAGGTTTTACAGCTCGTCAGGTAATAACAGCATTACGTACTCGTGCCGGATTTAGTGAACCCTCCAATGGCACCTATTTGGCAGGTTTGGATAAAGGTCAATTGGCAGCTGTAATTAAAAATGAACGCCGTATTGAGTTGAGTTTCGAGGGCTTCCGCTTTTGGGATATTCGTCGATGGAATGATATAGCAAAAATGAACGAAGCCGTCAGAGGTGTTGACCCTGCTACCTTTGCAACTTTTGAGGTAGAAAAACGGATCTACGAGTCATATATGATTTATCCTCCTATTCCTTATAGTGAAACATTGATTTATGAAATAATTCAGAACAAAGGCTGGTAATAAAATAGATACATGAAGACAATTAAAAAAATATTTCCAGGTTTATTGCTTGCGACACTTATGTTTGCAGCTTGTGACAACGATCCCATCGGGTTTGATGATTTTACTACGCAGTCTGTCTATTTTCCTTTGCAATATCCAATACGTACAATTGTGTTAGGCGAAGATCGTATAGATAATAGCATCGATTTGCAAAAAGCCTTCAACATTGGTGTATCGATAGGTGGTTTGCTTGAGAATACTACTGACAGGATTATTGATTTTGAATTAGATCCTTCAATATTCCCCGATGTTACTGCACCGGTGTTGAAAGATACCCTCTACGGAAAAGATATGAATGGTGTTAATTTAAAACTTTTCATACTTCCTGCAAACTACTATTCCATGGTGCCAGATGAAAAAGTTACCGTGCCAAAAGGTAGTTTCAATGGTTTAATCCGTGTAAATCTGACCGATGATTTTTTTAACGACCCCAACGCAATCAAATTATGTTATGTGTTGCCATTAAGAATTACAGGGGTTCCGGACGGTTTTTCGTTACTTACCGGTAAAGTTTCCGCGCCTAGTATTGTTTCACCTCGCTGGTACGTTGCTGCCGATTGGGCTTCTGGTTTCTTACCTAAAGATTTCACCCTTTTTGCAGTGAAATTCATCAATCCATGGCACGGAACATTTTTCCACCGTGGTGTTCAGTCCAAAGATGGCGTTCTGGATAAAACATTCCATGCTATAGATATTTCTGCCAACCAAACGGCTAAAATAGAAACAGCGGGTTTGAAAAAAGCTACTTACAACCGTATGGGAGAAAAATTAGGGGTTACCTACAAATCATTACTGACTTTCTCCGATGATGTCAATGGAGTAGGCGATATAACAGTTTCTCAAGCGCCCGGCACTACTTATACCATTTCGGGTAGCGGCAAATACTACAAATCGTCAACTGCTTTTGGTAAAGAAAACGGTTGGACTGTTGACCCGCTTACCGGACAGATCAAAGGTTCGCTTACTGTTACGCTCAATTTCACGGTAGAAGGATTACCAGGCGCAACACAATTCCAGTTTACCGATACTTTGGTTTTTCGTAGCAACGATGTAAAATATGAAGAATTTACTATAGCGCGACCAGTTTTATAAGGTTAGTTCATATTCAATTTGGTGGTTTTTGAAATCCCTGGCTAATTGATATTTATCAATTACCGGGGATTTTTTTTATTATTATCCGACCAAAATAATTCTTGTTTAATTTTTTACTTCGTAATATCCGAAGGCAATACACCATAAAAATCTTTAAAATTATGACTGAAATATTTTGGATTAACATATCCAACCATATAGGCAACTTCGGAAATTCGGATACCCTTGTTATCGGTTAAAATCTGTTTTGCCCTTTTCATACGCATATTCAGCAGAATATCTTTGCCTGACTGTCCGGTTAAGCTCTTTATCTTCCTGTAAAAATTGGAGTGGCTCATTCCCATTTTCGATTCAAGAGAATTAACAGTAAAGTCAGGGTCAGAAATACCATTTTCCAGTTCTTTCATAAGTTGAGAAAGAAATCTTTCATCAAGAGAGGATACTGTAACTACTGATGGATCCAGGTTATGGTTTATCTGGAACAGTCGATGCAGTTGTTCCCTTGATTTTATAAGGTTTTTTATTCTGAGTGACAGGTATTCCATTTCAAAGGGTTTTGAAATATAATCGTCGGCACCCATTTCAATTCCCTGGTATTTTGTAGGTGTGTCTGTTTTCGCCGTGAGCAGTATAACAGGGATATGGCTGGTTTTAATTTCAGATTTTATCCTTTTACATAGTTCCAGTCCGTCCAGCCCGGGCATCATGATATCACTGATTATCAAATCAGGCGAAAATTTTTCAGCCATTTCCAGCCCCTCTATGCCATCCCTGGCTTCAGATACTTTGTATTCTTTTTTTATTTCATTCCTGAGAAAAGTACGCATATCAGGGTTATCTTCAATTAAGAGAATTCGTTTGTGGGCAGCATCATTTGGGTTATTATCATCATCCGCGATACCATTAACCCTTTCAATATATAGGTCCTCAGTATTTTCAGCATTGAACTCTGGTTCCTGATTGTTATCTGGTTTGATATCAGGAATGAAAAAGCGGATTGTTGTTCCAACATCTTTTCTACTCTTGACTTCAATCATCCCTTCATGTGCCTCGATCAGATCCCTGCAATGTGATAAGCCAATTCCAAAGCCTTTTTCCGTGTTGTCTTTTCCCTGGTAGAACCGGTCAAATACTTTGTCTAGATCTAATTGCTCAATCCCTTCGCCTGTATCCTGAACTTCGATTTTGATAAAACTATTGTATTTTGATTGTTTAAGGTTTTCTGGTAAATCATGGGATGTCTTTTCAATATGGATTTTAATTTCACCCTTGTTGGTAAATTTTACAGCGTTGGAAAGGAGGTTAAACACCACCTTAGATATCATATCAGTATCGAAGGCGGTATGAATTTCAGCTTCATTGCTTGTTATGTAAAAATCGAGTCCTTTGTTCTTAACTGCCTGGGAAAAATACGTCGATTCCATTTTTATGAAAGAAACGATATCCCTCGATTGCCTTTTTGGAGACAAAAGACCGGCTTCCGACTTGCTGAAATCCAGAATCTGTTCTGTAATAAATCTGAGTTTTTTGACATTTTGCTGTGCAAGGCACAGATGATTTCTTACCCCAGACGGCAGATCTTTCTCTTTTAGCACAATATCCAGCGGACTGCTTATTAAAGTAAGAGGAGTGCGAATGTCATGAGAAATATTTATAAAAAAGCGATTCCTCAATTCATCCAGTTCATGCAACTTTTTGTTATGATCATTTTCCAGGAGTATTTTCTTTTTAGTAGTATATTTTATTACTGAATAGTTGGTTAAGTATATTATTATTAATAGTATAACAAGAATGTATATTACAAATGCCACCCGGGTATAAACAAAAGGAGTTCTGATATGAATGTATATCTGGCGGGGGGTTTCTTCCCAAATTCCATCAATATTAGTAGATTTTACCTTGAAAATATACTTCCCGTGGCGCAGGTTGGTATAGTTTGCCTTTCGGTTTTTAGCATCAGTATAGTTCAAGTCTTTATCAAAACCCTCCAGCATATAAGCATAACTTACTTTCCCCGGATTGGAGTGAAGCATAGCAGAAAAATCAAAAGCAAAGCTGGATTGGTTTGGGTTTAATATAATTGTATCAGTTAGTACAATACTTTTGCTCAAAGGCATATTTCTTCGTTTCACTTCCAATATCTCAACTTTTTTATTGAAAAGATAAAACCCGGTTATAGTGGTTTTAGGAGGAATGTTATTTGTTCGAATATTCTCGGGATTGAAGATGTTTATCCCTTCCGTTCCTCCAACTATTATTTCTCCATTAGTGTTCTTAAAAACAGTATGCTCTGAAAATTCATTGCTTTGCAAGCCATCACTTGCCGAATAATTGATAAAATGGTTGTTTTTTGTATCAAATATTGGGTAAACCATCTCTCTTTGTAAAGCTTCTAAAAGTTATTTCACCTGATAATGAATCGTATAAAATCCGGTTCAAACCTTCATAGGTTCCAATCCAGAAATCACCATTGGAATCCTTGGTGATTGACCGGATATAATTATTGCTGATTGAATTTGGAGAAGTAGTTTTCTTGAATGCCGTTACAGCGGTTACATTTTGCTGTTCATCCAGTTTAAGAATATTTAAACCGCCACCTTCTGTTCCCAGCAGCAATTCATTTTCTTCTTCATTGTAATATATTACACGGCAATTGTTAAAAGAGATCGCGGGATCAGAGTTTATATTATATATTTTTTCAGCCCTCAGAACCCCATTCTCTATCCTGTATTTTGTCAATCCGGTCAGGCTGGCCAGCCATATTACATCATTTTTACTTTTAACAGCAAAAAAATGTGCATTTGAATTAACATTGCTAATAATTTTAACCTCGTTGTTTACCAAACGCACAAGGCTATATCCGCCTGAGTTGCATATTAAGGTAATATCACCACCAATATCACAAATGTAAAAAATAGAATTGTTCCCAAACCCTGCTTTGCGGAAGGTATTATTCTTCCTGTTGAAAATATATAATCCGTTGTTATGTGTGCCCAGCCAGATGTTATCTTTACTATCATTAAAGACCGATCGTATAAAGTTGGAGCTTGATTGCACATCCTCGCTTTTCAAAGGAATC
>JAIFMH010000065.1 GCA_020048595.1 Bacteroidota bacterium
AGGTGCGCCCATTGGTGAAGGAATTTTTATCCTTACGGGGCTTGCTGTTTTATATGGCAGCAAAAAAGTATATGATCTGAGAAACCAGTTGAAGAGTGAATAGTTGATTCAAGGCAGAAATCAATGCTTTTACAAATCGATGTAACTCTGACAGGGTAAAGAGAAAAATTTCATCCTGGTCTGTTTTTCTTTTTTAAAATTCCAGTCAATTTTTACTGACATTATCCCGATATATTCTATACTTTTGTGTTGAATATTTTTCGGGAAACATCTCATTTCTGATAAAAACATATTCCATTTTCAAATCTTTTGAAAATGAATTTTGTTATGTAAGTAGCTCAAATTAACAAGTTTTTTTTACAAAAACATTGTACAAATGAAAGACATATTAAACAGATTATGAGGAAATTAATAGCCATATTTTTCTTGGTTTTTTTTGTTTCCGTTCAGGGTCAAAATCTGAATGGAACATCATCAGTATCATTAAAAAACCTGACAAAAAGCGCACAAACCAACACAAACTACACATACAAAATTATCCCTTCTATCAATAGTACATGGGGTTATGATATTTATAAGGGTGAAAAAATGTTTATACACCAAACGAATATTCCCGGAATGCCTGGAAATAGCGGATTTAAAACTGAATCAGATGCAAATAAGGTAGCCCGGTTAGTTGTTGAAAAGTTAAAAAATGGAGAGATGCCTCCAAGTGTTACAATTGAAGAAATGAAGAATCTAAAGGTATTGTTAACAAATTAAATTAAAAATATATGAAAAAGAATGTTATAAATCTTGTTTTACTTAGTGTCCTGTTTATTCTGAATTCTTCTCTGTCTTTAGCTCAAAATCCGAATTCATGGACACAAAAAAGCAATTTTGGGAGTACAGAACGATACGGGGCAATTGGTTTTAGTATCGGCACTAAAGGCTACTTTGGCACAGGGTGGACAACCCTCAGGACAGTTGATTTCTGGGAATATGATCCTGCAACTGATGTATGGACACAAAAAGCTGATTTTGGTGGCTCCGCAAGGGTTTTCGCCACAGGATTCAGCATTGGGACAAAAGGATATGTAGGTTGCGGTGAGGATATGATCAGTATTACAAAAGACTTTTGGGAATATGATCCTACAGCAAACAGTTGGACTCAGAAAGCTGATGTTGGCGTTTTAGGGAGAAAAGGAGCTGTTGGTTATTCTATAGGAAATAAAGGATTCATAGGCACCGGTCTAATCGATGAATCAACCAGGGTTAAAGATTTTTGGGAATACGATCCTACAACTGATACCTGGACACAGAAAGCGGATGTTGGAGGACCAGTAAGAGCTTATGCTGCAGCTTTCAGCTTAGGCAGCAAAGGGTATGTTGGAACAGGTAATTCGGGTTCATTAGAAAAAGACTTCTGGGAATATGATCCAATAACAGACATCTGGACTCAGAAAGCAGATTTTGCCGGTTTGGCAAGATTCGGTGGGCTTGGATTAAGTATTGGAGCTTTTGGATACATTGGGTTGGGCGACGCAGGAATTGCTTATACAAATGACTTTTGGGAATATAATCCAGCAACAGATAACTGGACAAATATCGCCGATTCTGTAGGAGTCATTCGGACTGCGTCTTCAGGCTTCACCATCGGATATAAAGGGTATTTTGGAACAGGAAAAGATGGAGCTGTAAACACGAATGATTTCTGGGAATATACTCCAACATGCATTCCACCCGTAATTACTGCAGAACCTGCCAGTCAATCTATTGATTACGGAACATCTGCCAGTTATAGCGTCACAGCTACTTATGCCGTGTCATATCAATGGCAGGAGGACAGCGGTGCTGGTTTTGCTGATATTACTGATGGTGGAATTTATTCAAATGCGACAACTAACACACTGGACATCTCATTAGCTGCAGTTGACATGACCGGATACAAGTACCGTTGTATTATTACCGGACCATGTATGTTAACTTCAACTACAGATGGAAATGCAACTCTAACAGTTGCATCATTGGAAATAGTGATAACTCCTGCTGCCGGGCAAACTAAAGAATACGGCTCAGCCGATCCGGCACCATTTACTTACACATATCTGCCAGCTCTTACTGGAACTGATGTAATAACAGGGCTGCTAAGCAGGGTTGCCGGCGAAAATGCCGGGGAATATATTTTTGAATTAGGCACACTCTCAGCCGGAGTTAACTACAACCTGAGTGTTGCTCCAACACCTACCTTTAGTATTTCAACCAAAGCTCTGACAATTACTGCTGATAACCAGGTAAAATGTGCGGATGGAGTTGTATTTGGAGGCGTTTATTCACTTACTTATAATGGATTCATAGCAGGCGAAGATTCTACTGATCTTGGAGGTGCAATTGTAATAGGAGGTGATGCTGTAACCGCTATTTCTGATGGCAACTATACAATTGAGCCATCCGGATTAACATCATCAAATTATAACATCAGCTTTTTGAATGGCATTTTAGTTATTAAACCAACTCCGGCAACTCCTGTTATTACGCGAAGCGGTGATACATTAATAAGTGATGCAACTACCGGAAACCAATGGTTTAAAGATGGTCTGCAAACGGATGTAGTTCAACACCGTCAAACACAATTTCAGTTGTTGATGTTTCAATCCGCGAAGTTAGTTCCGCATTATTTGATGTTTATCCAAATCCAAGTAACGGCGTATTTAACATCAAACTTAAAACTGCAGGCAAATCATTGTATAATATTGAAATATACAACAGTCTTGGTGCTTTGGTTTGGAAACAGAATGATGCAATCATTGATGGAAACAACATTAAAATTGTTGAACTCAATGGTCAAAAACCGGGATTATACACTGTAGTATTGAGAAACAAAGCAAACAGTTTTGTAAAAAAAGTGTTTGTCACAAAATAAATTTTCTTTTATACAGATTTAGAGCCGGAGCAATCCGGCTCTTTTTGCTTTTAGACTCATCACGAATGAGCAATGCTAAAAGCAATAAAAACTGTAATTTTGCCACACTTACTTATTTTAGTTGATCATGCTGGAAAACCTCCGCAATATCCGTATTGAAGATTTTAACTACCCGCTTCCGGTTGAAAATATAGCGCAGTTCCCGCTTGAAGTACGCGACAAATCCAGGTTATTGCTTTATAAGGAAAATGTAATATCTGAAGATACTTTCACAAATATTGCATCTCATCTTCCTGCTGACAGCCTGCTCATATCCAACGAAACCCGTGTGGTGCATGCCAGGCTTTTATTCAGAAAACCATCAGGCTCGCAGATTGAAATTTTCTGCCTGGAACCTGTAAACCCAACTAATGATATTCAACTTGCTTTTCAGCAGCAACGCAGCTGCACATGGAAATGCCTGGTAGGCAATGCCCGTCGCTGGAAATCAGGACCGCTGCAACTTGAAAGCGAAATAGATGGATTCACTGCTTCTCTCACCGCTACACAAGCCGAACGCGATGATTCCAACTTTTACATACAGTTTGACTGGACACCTTCACTTCTCTCTTTTGCTCAAATATTGGAGCATTTTGGTAAAATCCCATTGCCCCCATATATTTCTCGCGAAGCTTCCGAAAATGACAATACCCGCTACCAGACTGTTTTTGCCCGTAACGATGGTTCCGTGGCAGCTCCAACAGCAGGATTGCATTTTACCCCTGAAGTTTTATCGTCTTTATCACTAAAAAATATAAAAACCGATTCCGTTACATTGCATGTCGGTGCCGGGACGTTTAAACCTGTAAGTTCCGAATCCATTGGAGATCATCATATGCATTATGAACAGGTGATAGTTCCAGTCAGGCTGATTAAAGAAATTCTCAGATTTAAGGGGAAACATATTACATTGGTTGGAACTACAACTGTTCGCACGCTTGAAAGTGTATACTGGCAAGGTGTAAAATGGCTGAAAAATATACCGGAATCTCCTTTAATGCACATTGAGCAATGGGACCCTTATCTGAACCAATCCGAAAAACCAGTTTCAACCGAGGATGCACTGCAATGCGTGATTGACACACTAAAAAAACTCAGCCTCACAGAGCTACGCGGACAGACTTCTTTGATGATTGCGCCTGGTTATACCTACCATATTCCTGATGCGATAATCACCAATTTCCATCAGCCAAAGAGTACGCTGCTCTTATTGGTGGCTGCATTTATTGGTAGCGATTGGAAAAAAGCTTACAACTATGCATTAGCAGCCAACTTCCGTTTCCTCAGTTACGGCGATAGCTGCCTTTTCTTCAGGAATAAACTGCTATAAAAAAATGGACATTACAGGAATTATTCTTGCAGGTGGTAAAAGCTCACGAATGGGAACCGATAAAGGCTTGCAGGAACTAGGCGGCAAACCACTAATTTATTATGCCATCCGTGCACTCACTTCCTTATGCAATACTATTATAATCAGTACTTCTTCGGATGCATATCAATCATTTGGATATAAAACAGTGGCTGATGAGATTCCAGGAATTGGTCCGATGGGAGGAATATATTCAGCCCTGAAACAAAGTAAAACGGAGAAAAACCTGGTTCTTTCCTGCGATCTGCCTTTCGCATCTAAGGAATTATTGTTGCATATCCTGAAAAATTCGGACGGCTACCAGGTGGCTGTTCCCTGGCAAGGCAATAAACATTACGAGCCGCTGTGTGGATTTTACAATTTGTCGATTCTTGGTCAAATGAAGGATTTTATTCAAAATGGCAACTATAAACTGCCCGACTTATTTGAGGAAATCAGCATTAACCGATTGGTTATTAATAATGAAGCAGATTTTTATACAGAAGAATTATTTTTAAATATCAATTCAAAACATGATCTGGCAACAGCCGAAAAGCTGATGAACAGCTTCAAATAAAATCCCCGTTATAATTCATTATTTCATACTATTGCAAAGTAATTCTCCGAGTTTTCATTTCTACCGATCTGATTGATTTATGAAATGCTGACCGATGGGTTGCCCCGGAAACAGGACAGCCTCCCGAATAAAAACTGAATTGGAAAGGAGAACCATGTTAAATTACGAATTACTTTTTGTGATTGGCTTGATGCTTATCGCATTTTTCTACTCTTCGGTAGGGCACGGTGGTGCCAGTGGCTATCTTGCATTGATGGCTCTTTTTGGATTTGCGCCAGAATCTATCCGTTATTATGCATTGGCTCTCAACCTGGTGGTTTCGGCTATTGCATTCATTTCATATTATTGGGCAGGATTTTTAAAATGGCGACAGGTTGTTCCATTTCTGGTAACTTCCATTCCAGCAGCATATATTGGAGCAACATTCAGTATAAATCCGATGGCATATAAAATCATTTTGGGGATAATGCTGCTAATTGCAGTAATGAGGATGCTGTTGGTTCGTAGTACCGAAAATGATGCAACTCAAAATCCCCCTGTTATTTTAGCGCTTACAATCGGATTAATACTCGGATTGGTTTCCGGAATAATCGGAATCGGCGGGGGAATTTTATTGTCCCCTGTTCTGATATTAGCTAAATATGCAAGAATCAAAGAAGCTTCGGCGGCCTCGGCGCTTTTTATATTTCTCAATTCTGCAAGCGGTTTTGCCGGATTGATGACTTCCCAATTTAGTTTTCAGCCAAATATAATCTATTGGATACTGGCAGTTATGATAGCCGGACTATTGGGCTCAGCCATCGGGAGCCGTACATTCTCCGAACTTAATCTTAAGCGTGTTCTCTCGCTTGTGCTGATTGCTGCAAGTATAAAGCTGTTTTTCTTTTAGCAGCAGTCCACTCCATCGGGCTACCTGAAGCCACTTCCTTTTTTATGAATCTTATTATCAAAATCCTGCCATTTTCATTTTTTGAAAGACGAACCGGATTATACTATTCAGAACAATTGTACCCGGGCCTAGTTTGATTTCCTTACCCGGAAATTCATTTTCAAAAAAGTAGATATTTATCGCAGGTGGAGCCCTACTTAGTTTTACAATATTCTATTAGTAGCAGCTTATTCTAAGAAGCTATCAATCGGCTTTACTCCTTACACAGTTACATATAGGATAGCCTTCAAACCAGAGCCAGATATTGCTTTTTAAATCAATATCTGTAATTCAACAAAAACCGAGGAGATTATATTTCAATATTTGATACTTGTGTAACATAATTGATAATAGCCATTAAAATCAATGAAAATGTAACATGAGTTGTGGAACTTGTATCAATTTTTAATGCCCCCGGGCTATTATCACAATTAAATTTGCTTCTCAATCATCACACTTTCCTATACCCGTCACCTCACAATAAAAAAGCAGCTTTACAACCTTCAACATTGCTTAAGGTGATTTTCTTAACGGGTAAATAAAAAATAATTGAACACACAATCTAAATACTGAAAATTTAAATATCTAAAAAGATGAATACACGATTCTTAATCTGGGTAACTTTCGTAGCTGTAATGGGCGGGCTACTGTTTGGATTAAATATGGCCGGAATTTCAGGTGCCGTTGACGGGATTAAAAGCGATTTCTCGCTTACTGACAGTGGTTTGGGAACTGTAGCAGCCCTACTTACAATAGGCTGCCTGATCGGCGCTTTATTTACAGGAAATTTCACTGAAAAGTACGGACGCAAAAACGTAATGATTGTTACCGCTATCCTATATATTATATCCGCATTAGGATGTGCTTTTGCAAGTTCATCACTGATACTGATCGCATTTCGTCTTCTTTCAGGTCTTGCAGTGGGTGCTACATCAGTTGTGGCTCCTATGTATATTTCGGAAATTGCACCTGCGAAAAAACGAGGACGACTGGTGTCATTCAATCAGTTTGCTATAACTATTGGAATAGTTGTGGCTTATATTTTTGATTATTTTCTGGTGAATATGGGCGAGAATAGTTGGCGTTTCATGCTTGCCGTTCCTGCTATTTTCGGAGTATTTTACCTGATTTTTCTTCTCATTGATTTTCCCGAAAGCCCGCGTTGGCTATTTGCTCATGGACGCAAGGAGGAAGCTGAAAAAGTTTTAATCAAACTGGGGGGTCAAAAACTGGTTGATGAAGAATTGCCGGAAATGAAAATTGCCCTGGCAGCCGAACAGAAGAAGGAGAAGATGTCGGTAAGCGAATTATTCAAAGGAAAAACAGGGAAAATTGTTCTGATAGGTACCCTGATTGCAGCTTTCCAGCAGGTTACCGGTATCAACGCCGTGATTATGTTTGCGCCCGATATTTTCCAGGCAGCCGGCGCAGCCAAAGTGGATTCCCTGATGCTGGCTATGATTGTTGGAACAGTTAACTTCCTGGCAACAATACTGGCTTTGTGGCTGGTAGACAAGAGCGGACGCAAAACTTTATTGTTATGGGGAGCCGTAGGTATGGCTGCTTCGCTTGCCTATCTTACATTTGAATTCGCAAAAGCCGAGCAAAACGGAACCGGAGTATTAGTTGCCATGTTGGTTTACATCGCATTTTTTGCAGCTTCTTTTGCCCCGGTAATGTGGGTTATTATTTCCGAAATTTATCCGAACCGTATCAAAGGAGTAGCTATGTCGTTTTCAACGGCGGTCAGCTGGTTGTGTACTTTTCTTACCGTTTATTTTGCACCTGTAATTCATGGTACATTAGGCTTACAATATCTGTTTGGCATATTCGGATTTTTCAGTGTAGTTGCCTGGATTTTTGTAAAAATATGGATACCCGAAACCAAAGGGAAAGCACTTGAGGTTATTCATGCGGAATTGCTGGGGAAGAGTTAGTTGACTAAAAAAGTGAATAGAAAATGGTGAATAGAAAATAGTGGAAAGAGGCAGGGAGTCGGGAGTCGGGAGTCGGAAGTAGGGAGTAGGAAGATGGGAGTCAGAAGTTAAAAGTTAGAGATTGGAAGTTTGAGGGATAGAACAGCCGATGAAAAGATTTTGAACCAGTAAAATAAACTTGAATAACAGGACTTCGGTCTCCCGACTCCCAGCCCACATTGAAAAACAATAAATTAAGACAAACAACAATGACCAATAATAACCAGATTCTATGCTTCGGCGAAATATTATGGGATAACCTGCCAAGCGGGCCAGTAGAGGGTGGAGCGCCAATGAATGTCGCTCTTCATTTATCCCGTTTTGGAATCAGTTCATCGGTAGCCAGTAGTATCGGTAACGATAAAAAAGGAATTGACCTGGTAGCTTTTCTTGCCAAATCCGGGTTACGAACCAACCTGGTACAGGTTCACGAATCGTTGCCAACGAGCGAAGTGCTTGTTTTCCTGGATGAGCATAACACAGCTTCATACGAAATTTGCAAGCCTGTAGCCTGGGACGAAATTTTTTTAACTCCGGAATTAATTGAAGAAGCAAAAGCCTCAACAGCTATTGTTTTTGGTTCGCTGGCATCGCGCAGTCCCGTTTCAAGGAATACACTTATCAAACTCCTGGAGAATGAGAATATCCTGAAAATAATGGATGTAAATCTGAGGCCACCTTATGATACAGAAGCAAATGTAAAACCGCTTCTCGAAAAAGCAGATATTGTTAAGCTAAATGATGATGAATTAATAAAAATTACGGGTTGGTACACTATATCCGGAAACCTGGAAGAAAGAATCTTGTCCTTCGGTAAAATATTGAATCTTGAAACTTTGATTGTCACTATGGGAAAAAACGGAGCTTATATTCTCCATAAAGACGAGCTTTACCATCACAAAGGATTTAAAGTAGCAACTGAGGATTCAGTGGGTGCCGGCGATGCATTTCTGGCTGGTTTCCTGGCAGCATTTTTCGATGGCAAAGATCTGAATACTGCCCTTACTGAAGCTTCAGCCATCGGCGCTTTTGTTGCTTCGCAACCTGGCGCTACACCCAACTACACCCGGGAGGTGATCAAACGATTTATAACAGATTGAGATAGCCGTATAGTTTCCCGGCATGCATTAATTTAAAATAATTTTCACCAGCACTAATCCAACAAAAACCAAATAAATAAACCTATGAGAAACATTAACACTAAACAATTGAAAATCCGGTTTTTCCTCCTGGTATTTTTCCTGGGAATATCGGTAGCCAGTGCTTTTGCCCAAATTAAAATTACGGGTACGGTAACTGATGCAAGTAACCAGAGTACCATTCCCGGAGTCAGTATTTCGGTTAAAGGTACTACCTCCGGTACTATGTCTGATTTTGACGGGAAGTACACCATTGATGTTGACGCTAAAGCTATTCTTGTATTTAGTTTTATCGGGTTTACCTCACAGGAAATTCCGGTTCAGGGTAAAACAATCATTGATGTAAGTCTGTCGCCGGAAGCACAACTTTTAGATCAGTTAATTGTAACCGGATATTCATCCCAGAAAAAAGTGGATGTTACCGGTGCTATTTCAGTTGTTGAAATGAAAAAAATCGCCAGCCAGAGTCTGAGTTCCGGAAACGTAATGCAGGCATTGCAGGGAAATGTAGCCGGCTTATATGTAACTAAATCAGGAAATCCTTCCGGTGCCAGCGACCAGATTTTAATCCGTGGTGTAAATACTTTAGGCGACACAAAACCATTGTATATTATTGATGGCGTTCCCACTACCAGGCCCGAAGTGTTTGCTGCTATTAATCCCGGAGCTATCGAATCAGTACAGGTGTTGAAAGATGCTTCTGCTTCTTCCATATACGGATCCAGAGCTGCCAACGGAGTAATTATTGTAACAACAAAAACAAGCGCAAAAAACGGGGGAAAAGTGAATCTAACCTTCAATACCAACCTTTCTGTATTATCCGAAAAGAAACAGCGGTATGAAATGTTAAGTTCATTAGACCGCGGAAAAGCTTTGTGGCAGGCTTGTGTTAATGATCGTACAGATCCAACTGCTGCATATGGAGATATATATGCTTATACCTGGAATGGTGATTATAATAATCCAGTACTAAACACTGTAGCAGTACAACCTTTTGTAGGTGGTGACCCTAACTATCCCGCAGGAAATACGGATTGGCAGGATGCATCATACAAAAAAGGGTATGTAACCAACAGCGATCTTACCTTAACAGCAGGCAATGACAACGCATTTGTGATGGCTAATTTTGGATATCTCAAGAATACAGGAATGTTAGTTTACACTAATTATGATAGAATTAATGGCAAGCTTAATTCTAATTTTAAAATGTTTAACGGCAAACTAAAATTTGGGGTTAATTCCCAATTCTCTTCCTCAAATGAAACAGGTGCAACTCCTGATATTGGAAGTGCTCCAACTCCTGGTCTTGCAGTTAGTTTAGCTCCTACAATTCCTTTGTATGGATTGGATGGCACTTATGGCGGACCTATTGGTGGTGGTTACTCCGACAGGAATAATCCGGTATTAATGCAGGATAAAAACCAATGGGATAATTCACATAATTCAATGATTTTTGGAAATGCATTTGCTGAATGGAAAATCCTGAATAACCTGGTGTTCAGGTCGAGTATCGGAATGGATTACAACGCATTTAAACAAAAAAATATTGAGCCCAAGATTGAAAACGGCTTTGTTACCCGTACCACCAATAGTTTAGCTCTAAGTACTTCTGATTACTTAAGTGTTGCATTCACCAATACACTTAATTATAACCTTAAAGCAGGCGAGCACAATTTTGATATTCTTGCCGGAGTTGAGTCCGTGAAGACAGATATTGAGAATGTAACATCAACAGCATACGATTTTGCTGTAGAAACAGAAGAATATTTTGTTTTAGGCGCTGCATCAGGTCAACGGACTACAACTGGATTTAACTCGGGAAGCAGTCTTTTATCACAATTCGGTAAAATCGGCTACAGTTACTCTGATTTGGTTCTGGCTTCAGCTACCATTCGCAGGGACGGGTCCTCACGATTCGGATCTGATACAAGGTATGGTATTTTCCCTTCTGCAACAGTTGGACTCAGGCTCAATAATTTTTCTTTCCTGAAAGATGTAAAGCAAATTACAAACCTTAAAGTAAGAGTTGGTTACGGCGAAGTTGGAAATCAGTCCATCGGCGACTTAGCCCAGTTCGGCCTGTATGAGGCTCGATATGGACCAACTTTAAATGCTTATGCTCCGGATTTTTTCAATCAATACTATAACATTGGTACTGCTTATGATATCGGAGGCGCTAATACAGGAAACCTTCCATCAGGCTTTGTTTCCATCCAGGCTGCAAATCCTAATTTAAAATGGGAATCGACAAGAGAAATCAATTTAGGTGTGGATTTCGGATTTTTAAAGAATAAGATTGTGGGTTCCTTTGATTATTTCACAAGAACTACCGATAATATTTTGATCAAACCTCCGATTGCTTCAGCAATAGGTGAAGGACAACAAAAATATTTAAACGGTGCAACAAAGGAGAATAAAGGATGGGAACTTTCACTGGGATACCAGGATGAAACATCAGGTGGCCTTACTTACTCTGTATCAACAAACTTCGGCGCTTTCAAAGATAAAATCACAAAGCTACCTGAAGAAGTTCAGGCAGGTTATCCAGGTCTTCCGGGTAACACAATCTTAGGCCATTCGCAGTTCGAAGTATTCGGGTATCAATCTGCCGGAATATTCCAGACCGCAGACGAAGTTAGTAATTGGCCAACTCAGATTGGTGCAGCACCGGGCCGTATTAAATATGTAGACACTAATGACGACGGTGTAGTGAATTCATTAGACCAGGATTGGATTGGAACAACCTTACCTAAACTTGAATATGGCTTGCGCGTTAATCTTGGATACAAAAACTTTGATTTTTCGGTGTTTGGCTCAGGAGTAACAGGTCGTAAAGGCGTCGACAATTATATCTACTATAACAATTTTGTTGAAAGCCGTGAAAATGCTGCTCCCGGGACATTAGATGCATGGACTATTACAAATTCCGGGTCAGATATACCAGCAGCAACAATTGTTGATAATAATAATGAAAAAAGAATGTCGGACTATTTACTGAGGAATAACTCGTATTTTAAGCTGCGTAACCTTCAGTTCGGATATACACTTCCATTAGAAATTATCAAAAAAGCAGGAATGAGCCAGCTTCGGGTTTATTTCCAGGGCGAAAACCTATTCTGGATAACTCCAAAAGATTATATAGGTTCTGATCCTGAAAGAACAAACATTGACCGCATCCCAGTGCCTACAAGCTATTCATTCGGCTTAAGCGCAAGTTTCTAATCCTTTTAGTACAAAACATAAAATCTAAAAATCATGAAATATATTTCAAAAATTCTGGTCTTTTTCATAGCAGGGGTATTACTTACCTCATGCGGTGATGATTTTCTTAATTACCAGCCACAAGGCGTGGTAACGCAGGAAGAGGTATCAACCTCTGCCAATGTTGATAAACTGGTTATTGCTGCCTATGCAGGAATAGCTAATGATGAAATGATAGGACCAATGACCAGTATGTGGGTTTATGGCAGCGTGCGTTCCGATGATTCGTACAAAGGCGGCGGCGGAGTTGACGATGTGGGTGATGTAAACAAATACGAGCAATATTACCTTACAACTCCTGATCAGGGTGGAAGTGATTGGATGGCTCCCCGCACCTGGACAAATTACTACAAAGCTATTTCAAGGATAAATTTAGCTTTAGCTGCCGCAAATGGCCTTGATGTTGCCCAATTCCCGACAAAAGCTCAAACCCAGGCTGAACTTCGTTTCTTAAGAGGGCACTGCTATTTTATGATGAAAAGGCTATTCAATAAAGTTCCTTTCATTGATGAAACGCTGACACAGGAACAGATCCTCGAGACTTCGAATGATCTGACAAGTGATGCCCTATGGAACAAAATTGGTGATGATTTTCAATTTGCATTGACTAATTTGCCCGAAACACAGGCACAGGTTGGCAGGGCAAACAAATATGCAGCTGCTGCTTACCTTGCAAAAACCAGGCTATACCAGGCTTATGAGCAGGATGCAAATCATCACGTTACAACCATCAACACGGCACGTTTACAGGAAGTCGTTGATTTAACCGGCCAGGTATTGGGACGCTATAGCCTTCAGTCTGATTACGGACAAAACTTCCTCGATGGGTATGATAATGATGTTGAATCTATTTTTGCAGCCCAGTTTTCGTTAAATGATGGAACCGAGGCAGGCAGAGCAAGCTATGTAACCGGATTGAATTCGCCTACCGGCACTCCGGCTTACGGGTGCTGTGATTTCCACAAGGCCAGCCAGAACATGGTTAATGCTTTTAAAACAGATGCCAATGGAGTACCAATGTTCGATACATTTAACAATACGGATATGGTTCAACCTGCCGATTTTCAAACCAATGGAATTGATCCAAGGTTGGATCATACTGTTGGAGTACCAGGTCACCCTTTCAAATATCGTTCTGATCTTATAAATGGGAATTCCATGATATACCAGTCCAGTTGGGCACGGGTACCTGGTGTTTACGGATTCTTCAGTAACATGAAAGAGCAGCAGGCACCCGATTGTGCATGTTATTTCAAGAAAGGACCTTTTATGGGTACTTCCAAAAACATCGATTTTTTACGTTATGGCGATGTTTTACTTATGCGTGCAGAAGCTTTAATTCAGTTAAACAGGCAAACTGAAGCACTTCCACTTATTAACGAGATACGTGCCAGGGCCAAAGCAAGCACAAACATGACAAAACTTGCTGATGGAACCAATCCTTCCAATTATCGCATTGATGAATACAAGGATGGAGTAAATATTAGCTGGACAAAAGAAAATGCATGGAAAGCGCTGATGTTTGAACGCAGACTTGAATTCGGAATGGAAGGCGACCGTTTCTTCGACCTGGTACGCTGGGGTATTGCTGCCGAAACGCTGAACGCATACCTTGAAGTTGAAAAAACAAAAAGGGATTTTCTTTCCTTTGCCCATTTTACCAAAGGCAGGGATGAGTATTATCCTATACCACAACGGGAAATAACCTTTACAAAAGGATTATATACACAAAATCCCGGGTACTAATACTTAATAACATTGATAACCAAACAATCAGGCTGAAAAATTTAGCCTGATTGTTTGATTACCTTTGAATCACATTTTTAAAACTTAGAGAAAGATTGAACCGTAGAATTCAGCTCCGGGAAAATAAATTAAAAGATAAACCTTTTATGAAAAAAAGCACCCTCATTTTAAGTTTATGTTTATTTGGAGCAACATTTACTTATACTGATCTATCAGCTCAAAACAACTCTCAGTCTTTTGAAAGCAATCCTGTCACTAAAAAATTCATACTTCTGCCTGTAAAAACCGGGGCTACAAAAACCTGGATAACGGTAAATGTAGAGGGTGTATGGCAACACGAATTTGAAATCGAACTTG
This sequence comes from Bacteroidota bacterium, assembly GCA_020048595.1. Taxonomy (GTDB): domain Bacteria; phylum Bacteroidota; class Bacteroidia; order Bacteroidales; family UBA4417; genus UBA4417. Next base: position 14,274 of record JAIFMH010000065.1, read on the forward strand.
CTCCCGAAAATCCCGACTTCTATGCAACGCTCGAGGTAGGACAATGGAAAGGGAAAAATCTTGTATTAACAGCTGAATCCGTAGTTCCTGGTTCGAAATGGCTAAGTTTGATTCAAACATCTGATCAAATGTCGGATGAGAACCTGGTTTACAGAGAGGACTTAAGGCCACAATTTCACTTTGCGCCACGGCGAGGATGGACAAATGATCCGAATGGACTGGTTTATTATAAAGGAACCTACCACTTGTTTTTTCAGCATAATCCTTACGGTACCAGCTGGGGAAATATGACATGGGGCCATGCTGTAAGTACCGATTTGTTCCACTGGAATGAAATGCCTGATGCCGTGATACCGGATAAAAACGGTGTTGTCTTTTCCGGATCAGCGGTTGTGGACTGGAATAACACATCAGGATTACAAACTAAACCTGTAAAAGATAATACAGGAAAAATCACAAATCCGCCTTTGGTGGCATTTTACACATCCACATTGGCCAACCGGGGAAAAGGCAAGTCATCACAGTCAATGGTTTATTCACTTGACGAAGGCAAAAGCTGGATTAAATACCCGGGAAACCCGATAATTCCTCATATAATCGCGGAAAATCGCGACCCAAAAGTATTCTGGTATGAAGATAAGCAAAATCCAAACAACAGCAAATGGACAATGGCTTTGTATATGGATGGAGAAGATTATGCATTGTTTACATCTGAAAATTTAATTCAGTGGAATAAGATATGTGATATAAAGAATTTAGGTTGCAGCGAATGCCCTGATATGTTTGAATTGCCCGTAGATGGCAACAAGCAGAAATCCCGCTGGGTATTCTGGGGCGGCAATGGAAAATATTTAATCGGTAACTTTGATGGAAAAGAATTCAAAATAGAGAGCGGACCTTTCACTTCAAAATATGGTGGAAATGACTACGCAGCTCAATCCTATAGCGATATTCCGGCGAATGATGGCAGGAGAATCCAGTTTTCGTGGATGCAGGGAGGCGAATACCCAAATATGCCTTTCAACCAGCAATTTACTGTTCCAAGGAATATGACTTTGTGTACTACCCCTGATGGAATCCGGTTGTTTATGGAACCGGCTAAAGAAATTGAAAAACTTCGGATATCGAATCCAATAACATTTTCCTCAACGTTAGAAGGATCAGATAAGCCAATACAAGTACCAGGTATTAAAGGTGAACTTTTTGATATTGAAATTCAGTTTGATCTGAAATCAACTAACGTTTCGGATACAAACAATGTGTTGCACACAGAAATATTCGGTCAGAAAATAGCATATAACCTTGGCACACAAACAATTGATCTATCAGGAATTAAAGCTCCGCTTGCCCCGGTGAACAATCAGATTAAGCTGCGTTTATTGATCGACAGAACTTCGATCGAGCTTTTTGCCAATGATGGGATTATAGCGATTGCCAAATGTTTCGTTAACAAAGATAAAGTTCCATGTAATTTTACGATCTCGGGAAACAAGGACCTGGCTGATGTTCAATTAGTGGCCTGAGGCAACAGAATTAAAATGTTAAGAATAAGAGAGTCCAGAATATGAAAGATGTATTAAAGTTAATGGCCTTGTTTCTCTGCCTGATGATTTCCCTGGAAATTTCAGCACAAACGCCTGCCCAAACCATTCCTGCTTTTACATTTTACAAATTCGATAAAACCCCCTTCACAAACAATAATCTAACGGCTGGTAAAGACATTCTTTTTATCTTTTTTGATGTTACCTGCGATCATTGTCAACATACAATCAGCACATTAAGTAAAAGGATTAACGAATGTTCGAAAATCTCCATTTACCTGATTTCGATGGAAGACAAAACATCCATAACTAACTTTTTTAATCAGTACGGTAAAAATCTGCCTGCTCAAAAAAATGTAACCATTCTGCAGGATTCTCAAAATCAGTTTATCACACAGTTCAGTCCACGAAAATATCCTTCTGTTTTCCTGTATTCGGCCCAGAAAAAATTACGCCTGTACGACGATGAAGATCAATACCTCGAAAAGTTCTTTAAAATAATAAGCCCACCGAAAAAATAACCCATCCAAATGAAATCAGGAAATTTTATTAAACTGAATCTTCTTCTTTTATCACTCCTGGCTTTTGGTAACATCAGTGGTCAGCCGATCACTATTCCTATCGAAACAAAAGATAATGCATTGGTGCTTCAAACCGATAAGGACAACCGCTTATGGATTGTTTATTTCGGCAATAAACTAATGAATAAATCTGATTACGAAGCTACTTCGCAACAATACCGCTATTCGGATAATAACGCCGGCATTTATAATAATGCCTACACACCAGCCGGCACATGGAACCTTTCGGAGCCCGCCCTGCAAGTAACCCATGGTGACGGCAATCCTTCGACTGAGCTTAAATACGTAAGCGTTCAGAAAAAAAATGAAGGAGATAATATTACGCTCACCATTGTAAAACTTATTGATCCTGTTTACAAATTAAATGTTGAATTGTATTATAAAACCTGGAACAACGAAAACGTATTTGAACATTGGACAGAAATTACCAATAATGAAGAAGCTGATGTAATTTTAAATAAATATGCGTCGGCTAACTTATTCTTCAACAATAAAGATTTTTATTTAACCAGTTTCCAGGGTGAATACCTGAAGGAGATGCAGCCTTCGGAAGAGAAATTATCACAAGGCATAAAAACCATCGAATCAAAATTAGGCACAAGAGCCATGTTATTGGGAACCCCTAATTTCATTCTGTCATTTGATGGCCCCGCCAAAGAAAACAGCGGGCAGGTTATACTTGGTCACCTGGCATGGACCGGAAACTATAAACTGGATTTTGAAATTACTTCCTATAAAACACTACGTTTCGTTGCAGGCATAAATCCTTATGCATCGGCTTATACATTGAAAGCCGGGGAATCTTTTAAAACGCCTTCGTTAATTTATACTGTTTCGAACAATGGAACCGGCCAGGCCAGCCGGCAATTACAAAGCTGGGCACGGAAATACCGTGTATTAAATGGCGAGGGCGAACGGCTGACGCTTCTGAATAATTGGGAAGCTACCTACTTCGATTTTGACGAGCCTAAATTAACTGCTTTATTTAAAGATGCAAAAACCTTAGGTGTTGATTTATTTTTACTTGACGACGGCTGGTTTGGCAACAAATATCCTCGAAATAATGATGACGCCGGTTTAGGCGATTGGCAGGAGAATGTTAAAAAATTGCCGCACGGAATCGGTTACCTGGTAAAAGAAGCAAAAGCAGCAGGAGTAAAGTTCGGCATCTGGATTGAGCCCGAAATGGTAAACCCCAAAAGTGAATTGTACGAAAAACACCTGTATTGGGTAATCCGTCAGCCGGATCGTCCCGAAAAATACTACCGCAACCAGCTGGTGCTCGATTTGTCAAATCCGGAAGTGCAGAATTTTGTTTTTGGAATTGTGGATGATCTGTTCATTAAAAATCCGGAACTGGCTTTTATCAAATGGGATTGCAACGCAGTCATTTATAATGCTTATTCCGAATATCTCAACAAAAACAAAATCCCTCAGTCACATCTGTACGTTGATTATGTGAATGGATTGTACAGTGTTTTACAGCGCATCAGGGCAAAATATCCAACGGTATCCATGATGTTGTGTTCTGGTGGTGGCGGAAGGGCCGATTATGAATTGCTGAAATATTTTACTGAATTCTGGCCAAGTGATAATACCGAACCGGTTGAGCGTATTTTTCAGCAATGGAACTATTCCTATTTCTTCCCGTCCATTACAACGGATTGCCATGTTACCGATTGGGGCAAACAACCAATTAAATTCAGGGTGGATGTTGCAAGCATGGGTAAACTGGGCTTCGATATTGTTGCTAAACATTTAAGTACCGATGATTTGAGTTTCTGCCAGGCTGCCATCAAAAATTATGATTCGTTTAAAGATATTGTATGGCACGGAACACAATACCGACTGGCAAGTCCGTACGAAAATCCGGTGGCATCCATTGCGTATGTAAATGATGATAAATCAAAAGCGATCATGTTCACCTATCTGCACAGCACCCGTTTTATGGAAACTGCCACCGAAAGACCAATTCAATTAAACGGATTGGATGCTGCTAAAAAATACAAAATCAAAGAAATTAATCTGTATCCGGGAACGGTTTCCACCATCAACTCAAACCAGGTTTATTCCGGCGACTTTTTAATGAATGTTGGTATTAATCCTGATATAAATGCAAGAAGAGCTAGTGTGGTGCTGGAAGTTAATGAAGTGAAATAAAGCAACCTTGCTCAATTATGGTTGCCGGCATCAGCTAAACAAAGGATAGCACAAACAAATGATGGAATAACAAACAATTAAATTCATATAAAATCATGAAAACATTAAACTTCTTACTTCTGATCCTTGTTTCCGGCTCGTTACTTCTTTCTTCGTGTAAGAGTACAGGTACGAAAACCAATGAAGCCGCGGCTCAATATGCCGAACAACATCGTCCGCAGGTTCATTTCTCACCTCCTTCCGGCTGGATGAACGATCCGAATGGAATGGTCTTTTTTGAAGGTGAATACCATTTGTTTTATCAATATTATCCGGATTCAACCGTTTGGGGACCGATGCATTGGGGCCATGCAATCAGCACTGATATGATTTACTGGGAAAATCTTCCTATCGCTTTATATCCTGACAGCCTGGGTTATATTTTTTCGGGAAGTGCCGTGGTGGACGTAAACAACACTTCAGGATTCGGTAAAGAAGGGAAACCGGCAATGGTCGCTATTTTTACTTACCATGATATGGAAGGCCAGAAAGCCGGGAAGAAAGATATTGAAAGCCAGGGAATTGCATACAGCACTGATAAGGGCCGCACCTGGACGAAATATGAGAACAACCCGGTACTAAAAAGTCCCGGCACGCCTGATTTCCGTGATCCGAAAGTTTCGTGGAATGTGGCTGACAAGAATTGGATTATGACACTTGCCGTTGGCGATCATATCAGCTTTTTTTCTTCGCCAAACCTGAAAGATTGGAAATTTGAAAGCGAATTCGGAAAAGGAATAGGTGCTCATGGCGGTGTATGGGAATGCCCTGATTTACTGCAATTGCCTGTACAAGGAAAACCAGATCAGAAGAAATGGGTTTTGATTGTAAATATTAATCCGGGCGGACCGAACGGAGGCTCGGCAACACAGTATTTTGTAGGCGAATTCGACGGGCATACGTTTACCAATGAGTCTACCGAAATTCAGTGGGCCGACCAGGGGAAAGATAATTATGCAACGGTTACTTTTTCAAACATTCCTGAATCGGATGGCCGTTGCATTTCCATCGGCTGGATGAGCAACTGGCAATATGCAAACGTTGTTCCTACCGGAGTATGGCGGAGCGCAATGACGCTGCCCCGTGAACTTAAACTGATTTCCGAAAACAATAAATACATATTAACGTCGGAACCGGTAAAGGAACTGCAGGTGCTTCGCGAACGTAAAACCGAACTGAAATCAGAAGTTATAAAGGACAAACTGGAACTGGATCACCAGTTTTCGCAGCCGGTATTACCCGTTGAGCTGGATCTGAAATTTTCACTTCCTGCAACCGAAGCTTCAACAGATTTTGGACTGGAACTATACAATTCGAAAGGCGAAAACCTGCTGATTGGCTATGATAAAACCAAAGGTGAATTTTATGTAAACAGGACCAATGCCGGCAACAGCGATTTTTCCAAAGATTTCAGCGGAATACACGTTTCTCCATTTGCCCTTAACGGCACTGCAATAGATATGCACCTGGTTATTGATGATGCTTCGGTTGAACTGTTTGCTATGAGCGGTAAAGTTGTAATGACCGAAATATTCTTTCCTACCGAAGGTTTTTCCGGCATTCGTTTATACAGCAAGAATGGAAACGTGCAGCTTGATTCAGGTTCCGTTTACAAGCTAAATTCCATCTGGAAAGCAGCACAGCCGGAAGCTGCAAAATAATTGAGTTTTACAAGAGCTTACACTTGGATAACAAATAAACTTGGTTGGTTGATTTGATTGAGGTTTGGTTGCAACCTGGTTCTGAAATGCTCTAATAAACAGGGCATTGAGGTTCCAGGTTGTTTTTTATAATGGTTTTAAGGATAGTAAATCAACTTGCCAATCAGCGGACTTCACATCGTATGAGCCTGATTTACCATACTGAGTTATAATCAATAGTCCGCTAATAATTCCCAATACCCTCATCATCAATAAAATATAAACCCAGGTATTTGCAGCCAATATAT